>JABMOA010000113.1 GCA_013204355.1 Candidatus Woesearchaeota archaeon
ATTATATAATCTTACTTTCATAGCTAATGACACTTCCAACAATCTCAATGCTAGTGAAACGAGTAATTTTACTGTTAATGATACTGTGAATCCAACAATTCTAGATCTTATTCCAGCAATTAATTCAGAATATAACACCTTACAAACAATTGAAATTGCAGTTAATGTTACGGATGATGTGAATGTATCGCAAGTCTTTGCAAATGTAAGTTTAGTTAACGGAACGATTACAGAAGTTGAGTTAAGTCTTGATAGTTCAAATCGTTATAATAATACGTATACAATTCCAGCCTCTGTAAATGGAACGTATAACATTACATTCATTGCAAATGATACTTCAGGAAATTATAACACCACAAATACAACAAATTTTACGGCAGTTTCTATAGATACAGATGGCGATGGTGCTGATGATGCTATTGACACTTTAATTGGAAATGAATCAGATATTACATCTCAGGGTGTAGCTGGATTAAATATTACTGTTGGAGGAGCTCAAGTTAATGGGACTTTCACAGGAGAGAATGAAGTTTTATTCTTTAATGATTCTTTATTATTCGTTAACTTTACACATAATTTTAGTTTATCTGGTTTGAACTTAAGTAACTTCACAATAAATTTTACTTCCACATCTTTAGTTGTAAACTTTAGTGGACAAATTCAAAGAGGTTATAATAAAACATTATATTTCCCTGATAATAGCTATACCTCTATTTGTGTAGAAGACGGTGAGATAGATTCAGATACAGATATTTCTTCAACATGTGATGGAACCAATGAAATAGATTTTGATACTTGTGTTGGTGTAAGTAGTGGAACAACAATTAGTGGAAAAACTTGTTATGATAATGGTACAACAATTACGATTGAAAATTTAAGTTTCTCTGGTGTGAGAGGAACTACTACTGCTGCTGCTGCCCCCACTGCCGCTTCAGCTGCTGCAAGTAGTTCGTCAGGTGGAAGTAGCTTGCCACCTTCAGCTGATGTAGGTGAAGCTGCTGATGCTGGCGATACAGGAGATTCTAGCCCCGGTTCTTCAGAACCTGGTCCCTCTGGACCAACAGGTGCAGCCGTTTCACCTCCTGGACCTTCAAATCTTGCAGGAAAAGCATTTTTTGGTGACTTTGGCGAATTTTCACAACAATTTGGACGTTATATCCTCACAGGTATATTGGCAGTTCTTGCGCTTGGAACCTTCACATATGGAGGAAGGAAGATCCACCATAAAATCAAACATCGCCATACTTTAATTCACAAACCAATGGAACAAGTTCCAAATAGAAGTTTAAGAATTGTACCAATGACTTTTATTGATCCCAAAGAACCAATGGATGATAAAATTGATAGTATTAATCAACAGCTTGCAGCTTTACAAGTTGATGAAGTTCCAGAACCTAAAAAGCAAAGACTATTCCCCAAATTATTTCAGAGTAATACAAAAGAAGTAATTCTTGCAAACGAATTAGATAACTTGAATCAGGAAATTCATGGATATGAAAGAACACAGATTTTGGATAAACCTAAAGGAAAACAAGAATGGGATTACAGGTTAGAAGAAATTGAAATTGCATTAGGAGATGTTGAAGTTAAAGGTAGTAAGGGTAGAATTATAACCTCAACAGCAGAAACAAAGGATGATTATGGAAACACACAGAATGCAATCATGGGAAAAGAATTAGAACGCATATCGCAAACATTACAAGGAAAAGAAAAAGTTATTCCAAAGATATCAAAACTTAAGAAGGTTAAAAATTATGAAGATCTTGAAGATCAAGCAGATGATGCAACAGGTTATGAGCTTGAAGAAATTGAAAATGAACTTAAACGATTAGAAGATATGTAATTAAATTTGAAAAAATAATTAATTTAAGCCAACAACATTAATTTTACAACTACAAGGAAATTTCTTTGCTGCCCGTGACATTGCTTCTTTTCCAATTTTGGTGTTTGCTTTATTAACTTGTACTTCAACTAAAACTTGACCTTCTTTTACACGTGCAGCACAACCAATGGATTTACCATATGATTTCTTCATACCAGTGGATAGACGGTCAGCACCAGCTCCTGAAGCTAATGCATTTTCTCTGAGAACATGATGAGGATATACTTTGATCCGTAAATGGTATTCTTTTTTCCCAATAGTTTTTTCTAATAACCTGTTTGAGGTCATCCTTGATGATTCAAGAGCATTACTTCTAATGTTCATTGCTCGTGTAGATTTTAATTGGATGACTGTATCAAATTCTCTACTCGGATCACCCATATCAAACTTAATAACCTTCATCTGAGGAAATCCACCACGAACATAGTTTTTATTCGTATATTTACTTACTCTTGTATAAGGTCGTTCAAGGTTCTGATATGCTGCGAATTTACGTAATTTTCCCATATTTAGGCTTAATAAGGGGAGCCCTTTATAAATATTTTGGCGCTGAATACCAAGGTTGTCTAAACAAAAGAAATATATAAGCCAATAAAATGAAATAAATATGATAAATATGAGATATTTACGGATCTATTTAATCACTGTTTTTATACTAGCAATCCTAGAATTGATTGATAATGTTGCAGATTTGGTAGATTTTACACTTCCTTTATTTTCAGTTTTAATAACAGGATTATTTTTTGCCTTTTTCTTTATTAATATTCTTGCTTTTCTTTACTTCAGACAACTCAACATTTCAAAATTAACATTAATCCTTCCTCTGTATTATATTTTTGGGGGTCTATTTACATTAAGTATTGGTTTATTCTTATCTTTAAAGAATATTTCAACAGTTCCAATTCTTCAAGGTTTAAGTGGATTCAGTATTTTTTTCTCAGTATTAGAAATTATTTTTGCATTGTATCTTTATAGAAAATTATTGTGAATAAAATTCATTCAGTAAATCATCATTTACCATGTGCATGGAATAGTCCAGATTATCTAAATTCTTTGATTCAATAAATTTGATGAATTTATTTTGTTTTTCTGGATTCCATTTTTCAAAAAATTTTGCAGTAGAACACATGTAATTTAATTCACAATGGCCAATTCTTAAATCCTTACCATCATTTAATGCAGGATGTAGTGGACATAATAATTGTTTATCTTTTTTAATCAGATTTCTGCACACCCCATAACGCAAATCATATGCATCTCTTCTATCTCTAAATGCAATTAAACTAACCTCTTTAGTTGGATCTACAGCTTTGAATTCTGCTGTGTTTAATTCAATTGCCTCTTCAACTTTCTTTTTAGAAAGATAATCGTGGCCACAACAACCCATACATCCACCATTCAACTGACATAATTTAGAAGTTGTGCTCATAGGTGTTTCTCCAGGAAATCTTTTAATTTTTTTAGTGCAATGTTTCTGTGGCTTATTGCATTTTTTTCGGAAATTTCCATCTCTGCAAATGTTTGATTATGATCATTTGGTTGGAAAATTGGATCAAAGCCAAAGTTTGAATTTCCTCGTGGTGCAACGATTTTTCCTTGAATTTCACCTGTGAAAAAATGAATGTCATTTCCGTTGGAATAACCAATTACCGCTTTTACAGTTGCATTATGATTTTCATATTTTAACACCAAATTTGCAATGCCTTCTTTTTTGATTGCTTCTAATAGCCACTTAATTAAAGGTCCTGGAAACCCATTCATACATTCAATGTACAAAGACACATCTTCAATAAAGAATTCACCCTTATGTTCTTTTGTAGCTGCTTTTAATTTTTCAGCGATAATCTCTTGTGGATCTAAAGATTGGATTTCAGGAAGGTCTAATTCAATACTCTCAATATGTGGGAGAATCATCTGTGCTTCTTCCAATTTATGTTTATTTCCTGTAATGAAGTGTAATGTCATTTACGTAAGATTAGATGTGTTTTTTATATTCTTTTCCTTTAATTCTTACATTTCTATATTCTTTATTCTTATATCTCTCTATCTTTTGATTTCATTTTTCGTTTAGTTTATGTTGTGGTGAAATTACTTGGGATACACTCAAAGAAAGCACTTTGTGCTCAATGTTTTTATTAAAGAGAATCGTGGAGTTTTTAGAATCTTGATGCTTCTACTATTTTCTTAGAATCCAATGGGCTTTGTTTTTCTGTTACTTTATATGTTCTTGTGTATCTTTCACCTGTAACTTTACCTAAAGCTCCTTTAAAGCATGGAAATAATGATCCATCAGTATCTTCTAAAAATCTGTAAACTCCTTGAACATTATCATATCTTCTGGTTGGCTCAAAATCAAAAGCACTTGTAAGAATTCGTTCGGCTCTGCTATGAATGTCAATATGCTCATTATCAATTAATACAAGATTTCCATTTATCAATTGCATACTATGCCCTTTATTCTTAAATGAATTTCGATCTCTGCTATTAGTTAATTCATCTTTATTTTCCAAATCAAAAATCAATACACCACTACTAAGCATATCAACATCATGTGTTAAAAATGCTTTTCCAATAAGAACACTCTCTTGATCATATGTTAAACGATCTAATGATCTTCCAGTCAAAGTATACCCTACATGTTCTAATGAAGGGAATCTATATGCGTTAAAGCTTCCATCTTCATCTACCCTTAATAAATAATCTCCTTTTATTTCCATATGAGGAGGATTTCTATCTGAAGAATGATGACCTTTTTTTAAAGCATCTAAGGTAACTTTATGCGTACTGCCATCTGAGGCTTGAAACATAAATGCTGCAATTTGTTTATCAACATTTCCATATTGATTTTTCTTTTTTACTTCTTCAACAAAAAGCATTTCTCCAGATGGATGAATTACTGCAGTTCTCACCATTCTTCTTAATCTTTTTTCTAAAACAACATTGCCTTCTCTATCAAAAGCAGCAACTCTTTCTTTTGCAACAACATATGTGAGTTTAGGAGTAACAGTAACTCTTACTTGCTTATGGCCTCGATCTTCATCGACCTTTTCAGAAAAAGACCATACCTTTTTACCTTGCCTAAGATTTATTCCATCAATATGGAATTCATTACCTTCAAAATATTGAGCAACAATGGTTTCAGCATCTTGGATTTATGTCTTTTTTCTTGTCAATCCTTTGCTCTGTGTATGAGGAAAACCTGAAACTTGATGACCATCAGTAGCATCAACGAGAACATATTCAGATTTACCATCTGTAAATTTAACTTCAGCAAGTGCTAGATGTTTATCCAGAAAACCAATATAATCTGTCCCTTTATGAGCCCAATTACCTGTAAAGACTCCAATCCCATGAGGTTCCCAGATTCTTTCAATTTCTAACTCATGTCCATCTGCAATCTTTTCCAGATTATTCTTCTTTTCTAACTCTACTTTATTCTTAACTCTCATATATCAGCTAGGATTAATTAATACTTTAAAAAACTTACTCTTCTCAAGTAGGTATTAATGTAACGCCTATAATTCTTATATTTCTATATTCTTTATTCTTATATCTCTATTTTTTGATTTCATTTTTCGTTTAGTTTATGTTGTGGTGAAATTACTTGGGCAAAATAGTTGAGGAAACAAGGATAGTTATTACTCTAAAGGGATAATTAAGCAGAAGATTTATATATCAGTTATTTATTTTTAATACCATGGGTTATAAAGAACTATTATTTAACGTTGAAAGTACTGGTAGTGGACACGATAAGGAGTATATTATTGAAATGTCTTCAGAAAGTGGGTATTATACAGAAAGAAATATGGTAAGTGTACCAATGAATGATGGAAAACATTCCAATGAAGGATTAACGACTATGGGCTTAAATGGATGTATTGCAGTAATATCAAGAACTCAAAATGGAAGAAATCCTCATGGAATAATGACGCATTACGATCCTACAAAACTTGATCCTCATTTACAAAAACTAACTGAACTTTTAGAATCCTATGCTGATAACTTATCTCAAGAGGATACCAAAGTCGCATTATTTTATCCTAAAATTTATGAATCTGTTGATGAAATAGCTAGAAAAATAAAAGATGGTATTGAAATCATTTTTAGAAAAAATGGAATGGTCAAAATGATTCCTTACCCCGTTAAAGAAGAACCCATTTTGTTTACTGGTACGGAAGGAGTTCTTAATTTTGATGTTGTAACTGCAAGATATGATTTTAAACCATTCAATCATGGAGAAGGATATAATCCTGATTTTCATAGTTTTTTATAGTTACTTCTTGCCCTTGATTCTATTGATTTAAAGGCACCCTGTGCTGGATAAAATTTTGCAAAAAAAAAAACTCTCACATTTTCCTTGGGAACGTTGCACTCTGGCTCGGTGCTAACGCACTCATTTAACAAGGATTAATGTTATCCAAATACCAACCTAAACCCAATCATCATAATCATCACGAGGGCCAGGTTTTGTGTTCAAATTCATGATTGATGTTTGTGTTTTTCTCTCACCATTAATTACAATATCGTGGGAATAAACAGCATATTCTCTTTGTCTTTTACCATTAATTGTTAACTCACATATTTTTTGAGGTATTTTTCCCCTACATCTTTGAACATAATCACCAGGATCAGTATTAGAAACAAGGATCTCTAAATCTTGAGAATCCCTTATTTTTCTTTGTGAAAATAAATTTTTAATCGTTAGGGCATTTATCCCTAAATGAGTTCTAATATGATCAACTGCGTTTCTGTAATTCATGTTAATCTCTCGTTTATTTGTATAAGTCATAATCTAATCTCCAATGCTTCTGATAAATAAGATGTTGCGAGGATTGGTTGTGCTAATGTTGCATTCAAGCCATCTAATGCAGATCTTATTTTCTTTTCATCTCGCGTAATTAATGCATCAAGCATTTTATCGTTATTTAGGAATTGTTCTACAGTTCCATGATTTTTTGGAATATCCAAGGCATAGCCTCCTTGTGCAGGACTTTGATTTGTGTACCTGCTATTTCCTCCGTAAAAAATACTATAGCGTGCTACTATCAGACCACTTCCATGAATTCTGTTAATCACTTCTTCAGAATCTTCTGCACTTCCTGCAATGACTAAATCTCCTTTTATCGGTAAGTCATGATAAAATCTTTGGCTTTTATTAATAAGTACGCAGAATTCTGGTGTGATAATTCTTTCTACGTCTTTAAAATTTTGTGAATTATATCCATATCTCTCTATTTCTACTTTAAGACTTCCTGATGGAAAATCTGAGGGTCCAAGTGTTAAATACGGGGTTAATAGTGCCACTTCTATGATTCTCCTATTCCTTTTTTGATCATTTTCATCTATCTTTTGTTCTGATTTATCTTTAATATTCATTTTATTCTCCTTTTCCTCAACTTTCACCTTTTCTAAATCAATTATTATTGCACTCTTATATAAATAGAGACTAGTCAAATTTCCTAAAAAAGAGCAAATATTTATAACTAAACAACGTATTTAAGGTAATATGGATAAAACTGATCAAAAAATACTCTACAAATTAGAGGAAAATTGCCGTTATTCTGTAAGTTACATTGCCCGTTCTTTACGTTTATCTAAAGATGTCGTTCGTTATCGTTTAGATAAAATGGAGAAAGAGCAATTTTTGAGAGGATATCGTACTGTTTTAGATATGGGGAAATTAGGATATCAGTATTATCGTTTACTTCTTCAAAATTCTTATCTTCATTCTGAACAAGAAAAAGAATGGATCACATGGATTAAAAAACAACCAGAACTTGTATGGGTTGCCGGTTCTGATGGTGAATGGAATTCTATTATCACCATACGTGTTAGATCATTAAAAGAATTACAAAAATTTATGGATCATCTTTTGGTAAATTATGGTCGTTTTCTTTATAAAAAAGAAATTATGAGTTTTAGCCAAGTCCATATGATAAATAAAAAATATTTAGCTAAAAAACCTCATTATGAATATCAATTAACTTATGATTTTTTTTCAAAGAAAGTTCCAATAGATGAAACAGATGAAAAAATTCTTGCTATTCTTACAAAAAATGCGCGAATTAAATTAACAGAAATTTCATCATTAATTAATCTAAGTCCTGAATCAATTGCGCGGAGGATTCGCAATTTACAAAAAACTGGTGTAATTGTTGGTTTTCGTCTTCAGCTGGATTATACCAAATTAGGGTTGCAAAATTTTGAAATATCTCTTTCTGTTAGAAGTCCAGATGAACGTAAAAAAATCATTGCTTATTATCTCTCTCACCCTGATTGTTATACGATCATGGAATTTTTAGGAAGGTATGACCTTCAAATATCTTTTCTTTTAAGAAATCAAGCGGAATTTCGTTATGTGTTAGGAGATATGAGAAATCGGTTTAGTCAAGATATCGTAGAATTATATCCTATTGTAATTTTTCAAGAATTTATTACTAATCCTTTAGAATAAATTTATACACTAAAACTTATGGTGAAATTGCTATGGTGATAATTTGATTTTTTAGTATATTTCTACATTTCATCAGGGGCATGGATTCCCAATATACCCAATCCATTTGCAAGCACTTGCTTTGTAGCAGCAACTAAGAGAAGTCTTGCATGCATCAATTTTTCATCTTCAGAAATAACATGGCACGCATGATAAAATTCATTGAATGCTTGCGCCAGATCCAATAAATATCTACAAATCACATGTGGTTTGTAATGTGTTGCAGTTTCTTGAATTTTTGAAGGAAATTGTGAAAGTAATGAGATCAACGCTTCTTCTTTTTCATTTGTAAGTATACTATAATCTACTTTTGTAATTTTTGCTTTAACTTTATTTAAAATGGAATGTGCACGAGCATGTGTATATTGAATGTAAGGTCCAGTTTCTCCTTCAAAACTTAAACTAGCTTTAGGATCAAAAACCATATCTTTGCTTGCATCACTTCGCAACATGAAAAATTTAATCGCAGCTAAAGATATGAATTCTCCTCGTTTCTTTTTTTCTTTTGCAGAAAGATTTTTGTAACGTTTTTCAACTTCTTTTTGAGCAAGGTTGGAAATTTCATCCATGATATCATCAGCATCAACAACCGTCCCTTCACGAGATTTCATTCTTCCAGTAGGAAGATGGACCATCCCATAACTCAAGTGATAAAGATTCTTTGCAAATTTTCTTTTAAGCAGTTCAAGAATTTTGAATAATTGTTTGAAATGCATACTTTGTTCAGATGCCACAACATATAATAATTTGTCAAACGTATAATCCTCATATCTTTGCTCAGCAAGATACATGTCTTGTGTAATGTAAACGGAAGTACCATCGCCTCTAAGAACAACTTTATTAGTCATCCCATATTTTTCTAAAGGTGCTGTAATTGATTTATCATCATTCTTTTCAAACACACCTTTCTTTAAACCTTCAAATGCAACTTCTTTTCCTTGCTTATATAATTCAGATTCAAAATATTCTTTTTCAAATACGATGCCAAACCGATTGTATGTTTCCTGAAATCCTTCAAGAACCCATGTGTTCATTTGTCTCCAAAGTTTATGTATTGTTGGGTCTTCTTCTTCCCATGCAACAAGCATCTTTTTTGCTTCAAGATCTAAGTCAGGATTTTCTTTTGACTTCTTTGAAAAAAGGACATAATAATCCCCAACAAAATGGTCTCCTTTTTTATTTGGTTTTTTTCCTTTACCCCATTTTTGATAGGCAACCATAGATTGACAAATATGGATGCCTCTATCATTGATAATATTCACGGGTACAACTTTGTTCCCTTGAAATTCTAAGATTCTTACAACAGCATTTCCTAAGGACATGTTTCTTACATGTCCAAGATGTAGTGGCTTGTTTGTATTTGGACCACAATATTCTACAAGAATCGTTTTCTTTTCTTTTCCTTTTCCATAATCTTTTGTTTCTTTTTGGATTGTGGTAAGAATTGTTTTTGTGAAATTAGATTTGTTAAGATAAAAGTTTAGATAGGGCCCTTTCGTCTCAATCTTTTCTAAGAAATCTGGAAGTTTGATTTTCTTTTGAAGTGCATCAGCCTCGTCTTTAGGATTCTTTCCCAACTTGAAACAAGGAAATGCAAAATCTCCCAATACTGGATTTGGAGGGACTGTAAGAAGGTTTGAGATATCCTCTACGTTAAGGGGGGTATTTTTCTTTACCAGTTCAATAATTTTCTGTTTAAAATCCATTGTTTTTAGAAGGGAGAAATGTCTATATAAATTTACCGTCTACGAAATTGGGTTATTGACATAATGATGGAGAATGAATTGAATTATATAAATGTTTTGTGAGAAAAATGTTAAATCTCAATTTCTTTCTTTGCTTTACTTAACACAAATGATTTTACAGATCCACCACAACTGCTTTTAATTAACATCTTAGCTTCAGCAAGAATTTGTTGTTCTTTTTCTTTTGTGATTGGTGGAAGGAATTCAAAATGAATTAAGGCATGTGCTGTATGAGGTGTCAAAGAAGATTTTGAAGATTTCCAGAAATCAAATTTTGTTCCAAGAATTTGTGAATCATCTTGATAATAAATTTCTCCTTGTTTTAATGTTTTAAGAATCCCTTTTCGTTCTTTTCCTGATGCAATTTTAAATGTAATATTGTTATGAATCTTATGGATATCATCAGCACCAAATGGAACAATATGTCTTAAAGATAAATAGGACATAATATTTGAAATGGTGTCATTTGAAGTAACTTTTTTTCCTTTTAGAACATTCTGAATTAATTTTTCAACAGATGTGTGATAATGTTTCGCTTTCTTCCCAAAATCTTCCTTCGCAACTTCCCAAGGTTGAATTAAATCATGATTCTTGATTGTATCTTTATGAAATATTAATTTGGTCAATTTCACCGATTCATTCAAAAGATGTTGCGTTTGTTTAAGATTAACCTTATTATTAATATCTTCTGCAAGAATAAATACTAATCGTAATTTAGGATGAGAATTAAAAACATTTTTATCAATAGCTATTTTCATTTTCGTTTAGAGGATTTATATTTTATTTTTTTCTTAAAGTCACTTTTTATCCTACTTGAAACAAAAAGAGATTTTATTTTTTTTCCGGTTCTCAAGAAAAAATTTGGTTTATGGGATGTATAATGGACCCCATAATGTTTGTTTAATTGAATTTGGTTGTATCTAATATCCTTTAACAAATGAACTTTTTCACGTTCATAATACACCCTGATAAGGATTAAAATAAGATAAAGTAATCCTACTCCCCCAATAAATACACTTAATTTAACTAATACTGGTTGAACAGAAGTGAAAAGAGTATCTACAACACCTCCAGCATCAGCTGATGTAACATTACTTAACACATCTTCAATTCCCATATTAGAATGATTATTTTGGGGTTTTTATGTGTTTTGGTTGTGATTGGGAAGAAAACTTTATAAATGACGTATTTGACTACTCTATTATTAGAGTCCCGTGGTGTAGACAGATGATATCTGGCACAATGGACTATCATCGTGCCCTTTGGAGGCATGGACCGCAGTTCGAATCTGCGCGGGACTACTTTTTTATTTATTATTAAAATTTTAATCTTTTTTCTAAACTAAAAACATATACTGTAATACAATCACTAGAAATGACATATTTAAGATTACACTTGTCCCCTTCCGACTCAAAGGAATTCCCATATCTTCAAAGAATTCTGCAATGAATCCGTGATCATAATTTCGTTCATCCTTAATATCATACCCTCGTAAAAGTTGCATGACAGTTGTCATGGGACAGATTGATTTAAATTTCCCAAAGATAAGAATACCCCATGAGACTTGCCCACCAACTAACCATAACGCATACCAGAATTGAAAAATCATACGTTCAGGCCAGATTGATGTAGGAATCACAAATAACACAAACCAAAATGCGGTAATAGGAATGTGTGTTACGTACATGAACTTGATCCAAAAGTCTTTATCCATATATCTTTCAGAATAGGCTTCTTTTTTAAGGTTATTGTCAATAATTTTAATTAGTTACTTTAAAGAATTTGTAGCGTCTATTTTAACTGAACTAATTTTTTAAATGGCTATATTTTATACGTGTGACATCAATGTTTCAAATAGAACACATATGTATCGTTTTGTTTTAGGCTGTACATCAAATATAATAGCTTGTTAAAATTTTCTTTAATTATGGAAAAATGTCCTTATAATTCAATTAGTGCCTTTGAAAAATTTGTAAATCAAGATGCGTTTGTATGTATTATGGGAAAAATGGCTGTAGGAAATGGTAATTATCAATTTAAAAAAAATGGAAATATGACTCACTTTCAAACTGCTGCTATGTTATGTGAAGCTCTTTATGTTTTCATTGAAGAACGAGGAATAGCGCAATTCAGTAATGAAAATTTATCCAAGAATAATTATATTTCTTTTGTTGCTGAATTTTCAAATCAGAATTTTTCCTGTGAAGGAGAAGCAGCTTATTCATTACATACACTACTATATAATATGCATCAATATGATAAAAATAAAGGACATCGTTGGTTTGAAGGTGTAAGTGCAAATCCAAAAAGTCAAGATTTTTCATATTGTATTGGGGGAGAAGCATTTTTTATACCTTTTTTTCACAATCAAAGTGCCTATGGTCAACGAAGATATAACCATCCCTTATTAGTTTTTAATTCACACAGAATGTTTCAAATTTTACGTGAGAATGGTACGTTTACAAAAATAAGAAACAAAATCAGAAAAAAGGGGATTCAGGAATATGCTGAGGTGCCAAAACTTTTATCTGATTTTGGCCAAGGTTTAGAATTTCCGCAATATTTATTACCAAAACCTGAGAATCTTGAATCACGAGTATGGGATTCCCTTTCAAGAATAGCTGGTACGAAACCTTTTGGTGAATTGATGATATAAGTTGCTATTTCCACTGGTGTATTCACGAATTGTGCATATCCAATAAAACATAATTTGGAAATAGCAACGTCCGAACGTAGGGACCCGAGCGAAGTGAGCACGCCACTGGTCTATAGCGAAGCGGTGACCAGAGGTGGTCCCGAAGTGATTGACTTTTTCTTTATAAATTACCTCTTAAATGTGATTTTTTCACAACAACGTTTAAAAAGAATGCTACAAAATTTGAATCTAGTGGCAAAATTAAAATTTAAGAAAAAATGTAGGATCTGTAATAAGGTTTGGGTGCTTGTAGTTCATCGTCAACCTCTTCTCTGTGAAGATTGTAAAAAACTACAAAAATAGATGTTTGTTACGTTATTTACTTTACAAAAGCGTCAGATTCACTCTTTCGTTGTTGCGGATTGAATGTGCCCACCCCGTAAGGGACTTCCCCCGAGCACAATCGCTGTCACAAATTGTTTGTATCGTTCATAAATTGACGGCGCATCTAAAGTAAGAGACTTAACTCAAGGCAAGGTTTATTAATGTGCCTTATTTCTTGTAACAAAAGAGGTGTAAATATATGGCAAATATTATTATTAATCAATCCGTTGCAATTCTCATAGATGGAAATAACATTGAAAGAAGTATTCATGATGAAACAAAGACGACGAATGCAATGATCAATTTTGATTCTTTAATTCCAAGATTATTAAATGGACGGGGACTTAATCGTTTAATTTATTTCAGAGAAGGCAGAAGTATTTCTACAAAACTTGCAGAACGATTATACACACAATTTTATGGGTCCGTTGTGCCATGTCATAAAACAGCTGACATCCCATTATCAATCAAAGCAACACAATTGGCTTCTAAAGTTGACACAATCATTATTATGTCTGGTGATTCAGATTTCATAGATCTTGCAAAACATTTGAAAGCAGAGGGAGTTCGTGTAGAAATTGCAGCGATTAAAAAAACAACATCAAAATATCTTATTGATGAAGTAGATTATTTTCATGAAGTTACCAAGGATGATTGGTTCACATATTCAGGTGGAAAACATTACAGTGGAAATAAACACAGATCACAAGGTGGAAATCAACAAATAAAAAAACCTGTTGCAACTGCACCACCTTCTCTTCCCCCACCTTTTTTAAAACCATTTGTGCCTGCACCTATACTTGTACCTGTTGTTAAACCAGAAGTTAAGCTTGAATTTAAACCAGGATTTAAACCTCTGGTTAAACCTTTAGAAAAACAAGTTGAAAAGAAACCAGAATCAAAACCTTCTCCTAAGAAACCAGCAAAGAAGAAACCTTCTAAAAAACAGGAACAAGTTGTGCCAAGAGGCGCTGCGAAGAAGTAGATGCATCCGGAAGATATTCCAGAAGAAGAACATCATGAAGATCATGATGAACATTTAGTACCTAAATGGAAGAAACCATTAATCTTTGCAATGGGCGGGTTCATGATTCTCTTAATGATTTCATTTGTTTTTGTAACGTATCCAATCGGTCCAATTCTTGAAGGAAAGATAGAATCCAATCTTATTAAAAATAATCAGATAGATGTTGGAGAATTTACCATATTCTTTGAAGGAAATTCGTATGATAAATTACTGCAAGTGTATAACCCAGATTTGAAACATGAAATTAGTTTATGTTTAATTGGAACAAAAAAAGGAGATGATTACGCAGTTTTAGATTTGTATGAACCAAAAATCTATAAACAAACATTTGACCACGTATCTTTTGAATCATGTAACCAAGAAACAATTGTTATGTTACACTCACATCCTTACAAAAGATGCGTTGCATCCGATACAGACATTAACACATTGGCGAGCACACAGAAGGTTAATCCAGATGTGATTATGGTTGTGATGTGTGAACCAGATCGTTTTAGTGTTTATAGATAATTATGTTTTCCAATTCTTCCTTTCTTCCCGATTCTCAGGTTCCACGTACTTTAATCCCAACTTAGAAAAAATAGCTTTCTCTGTTTTACTTGCAATAACTTTCTTTGTGGCAACTTCAGATAATGCATACTCATTCAATGTCCATCCCTTCCTTAACGCTAATTTACGTACATAAATGTTGAAATCTTTTGTACCTGTAAAATACATCAACGCAGCCCCCCATTGATTAGCTTTTACAACACGTAAATCTACATGCATTCCATTCTCTAAACGAATTACAGATTTCGTTATACCTCTCGCAAGCACTTTAGAAATGCCTTTCATAGATGTAAATGCCTTCACAACAGCATCAGGATTTTTAGATACAATTAACACATCCAAATCTTTGACTGTTGCTTTCTTTCTTCTAAAGGATCCAGCAATTTCAACCTTATCAACAGATTTGAATCTCTTTAATGAACGTAATATTTGATTTGCAATTGGAACAATATTTGCAATTGGATATCGTTTTGGTTTAAATTTTAAGACTGCAATGCCATCAAGAAATGTTTCTTCTGTTTTTAATCCAAAGCCTGGCAATTCACGAACCTTCCTTTGTTTGATTGCCTTTTCTAAATCCTTGACAGAACGAACATTCAATTGTTTATACAATACTTTAATTTTCTTCGGACCTAAGAAGGGAATTTGACGTAATGCTTCCACATCAACGTTTACTTCTTTTTTTAATTGTTCATAATATGAAGACCTCCCTGTTTCAAGTATCTCTTCAATTTTCTTACCAATATGTTCTCCTACGCCTGGAATTTCATATAATCTTCCAGCCTTATATTCATCAAAGACTTCTTCAACCATCCCTTCAATTGCACGTGCAACTTTTCTATATGATTCTGGTTTGTATTTTACATCTTGAATATCTAATAAATCTCCAATTGCGTTCAGAATACGAATCAGTTCTTCGTTTTTCATGTTAGAAGGAATGTTTTATTGTATATAATAGTTTTCTTAATTTAAAAAAACAAAAAAAAGTTATTTTTTCTTTTTCTTTGGACTACATCCTTTTTCAACTAAACCTTTAGTCCACCAAAAAACATATGAAAAAACGAATGTGCCTACAAGAAAACCAACTGCTTTTGCAAGCCACCAGCCACTATATCCCATCATTGTTGTATAACCCATACCTATCATAATATCACCTCTTTTTTTTAATAATTTTAAAGAGAGTTAAGAAATGAATCTCAAATCTCTATATAATCAGAATTATTTTAACCTTTATATTATATTCTAAAATTTCAAGGGAAATTTTTGATATCCCAAAAATGTGATGTTCTTACTTTTTGTCACATTTTTATGGATTTTGCATCATCACAAACTATATAAAACAATATTTTTTACTAAATCCTGATAGATGTTACAACAAACGTTCCTACATGTTCCTGGAATCAGTAAAGAGGTGGAGTCACATATCTGGCAGAATAATATTCTTAATTGGCATGAGTTCTTAGAAGCGTCCCATACTTTAGATTTGCCATCTTCAAAAATATTTATGATTAAAGAGCATCTTACAAATTCAATCCATGCACTGCAGAATCAAAATCATCAATTTTTTCGTCTTCCAACGAAAGAAGAGTGGCGATTATACAAAGAATTCAAAGATCATTGTTGTTTCTTAGATATTGAAACAACCGGATTAAGTAAACATTATAATTACATCACCACCATTGGCCTTTACGATGGAGAGAAAAGTCGTGTGTTTGTTAAAGATCAAGACTTACATGAATTTGCACAAGAAATTGCAAAGTATAAAGTCATCGTTACATTTAATGGAAAATGTTTTGATTTACCTTTTCTAAAGGAATCATTTCCAGAAATTGATTTTCATCACATTCATCTAGATTTACGTTACTTAATGAAAGATCTAGGTTATTCAGGTGGTTTGAAAAGAATAGAAAAAGAAGTTGGCATCAATCGTGATGATGAACTAGCAGAAGTTGATGGATATGAAGCCGTACGTTTATGGAAATCTTATCAACGTGGAAATTTAGAAGCTTTAGAATTATTAAAAAAATATAATGAAGCTGACGTTGTTAACTTAAAGACGTTAATGGAATTTACATATGGTAAGTTGAAAGAGAAGATTTTTTTTAATGCGTAATTTCTTCATCAACATCATACTGCTCCCACCTTACTTTCTTTTCTTTAATCACATCTCTTAGAATACGTTCATGTTTAGATAATTGTTTCGCCGCACCAGACTTCACCTCAACGAAAATCACTTCTTCAATCTCCTTCTCATCCATTCCTTTAAACACAATGAAATCAATTGGCTTTCCCATAAATCTTACTTCAGATGGTTTATATGGAAAGTTTGGAAGGTATGGGGCAAGTTGTTCTGAGAATTGCCCACCAATCACGGATCTGGATGTTTTGATTCGCGATTTGATAATTGGTTCAAGTTTGTGTAATTTCCACATGTAATCTTCAATCTTTCTTCCAATGATATATCCGATGTAGAGAAAGATGAGGATTATACCGATGATGAGGATGGTGTTTAGGTTCATTTTTTTATAATATTATCATAGCTATAAAAATTCACCGAAAGATTTAAATAAGTAAAATACCTCATCTTACTTAAAATGACAAATATGACTTTAGCAGTTCCAGAAGATTTACATAAAATTATGAAGGGCCATTCAGAAATTAAATGGAGTGAAGTAGCACGTCAAGCATTATGGGACAAAGCACGTAAATTACAATTATTGGATAAACTTCTTGCTGATTCTGATCTAACAGAAGAAGATTCTCTTAATCTTGGAAAGAAAATTAATCTTGCAGTTTTTGAGAAACATAAACAGAAATATGGTTCTAAATGAAAATTATTGTAGATTGTAATAGAATTATTGCTTCATTTATTAAGGCAGGAACAACACGTTCTCTTTTATTAAATTCTTCATTTGATTTTGTAGCTCCTGATTTTATATTTGATGAACTTTATAAATACAAAGATACCATTATTAAAAAGGAAAAAATTTCTAAGGAACAGTTTGATATTATGCACTAAAATTTCTGATGAAATTTTTGGCATCCTAAAAATTCGTTGTCAAAAAAAGCGTTCCGTCATACCCCCATCCTTTAGTTTAGGTGGAACGCTTTTACGAATTTTTATGATTTTATCATTATTCTTTGAAAATATTAGAATCATTCCTTCTGAAGAATATTTCCAAGAATTTACTAAGGCTCAAAAATTAATTAGAGATCAGAAAGATGTTCCATATGTTGCATGTTGTATTTTCTCTAAATCTGATGGGATCTGGACGCATGATTCAGGCTTTCTTGAACAAAACACAATTAAGATATTTACAAATGTTGATTTGATAAAAATGTTATAAACTCATTTTCTAAATCTCACCAAAAACCTAAAACAATCCTAACTTCTAAAAATGTTTCCTAACTGTTCTACATTTACTTTTTTTTCCCAACTTTGATGAGAGTGTTTTATTAGTTTTGATTCTTTTGGTGAAAAAAATGTCAAAATATAATCAATATTTTGTGTCATTCTCATTATTAAATTCTGAAATTGAAAAGATAATTTCTTTTAATTTAGGATAAATTTGTTTATTGCACCTTACTATTAAAATTATTTTTTTACTTAAAAAAACAAGATCAACATCATAAATCTCATTTTTTACATGATCAATTCCTTCGTACTTTTTATCTAAAATGTATGTTTCCTCATAAATGTTTTTTCTAAGATGTGATTCATCATAAAAAAAATTTGTTTTGAGAAGATTAGTCTTTTCAAAAAAAACTAAAAATAAATTAAAAAATAACTGAATTTGTCCTTTATCAAAAATAAAAGTACTTCTTTCATCATTATTTGATAATCCTATTAATTTTAATTTTTTCATTTATCCCAATCGATATTTGTCTTTTTTAAACCAGGACCCTGAATAGTTGTATGCCCATAAGGATTATCATAACGATCTATTTTAA
>JABMOA010000114.1 GCA_013204355.1 Candidatus Woesearchaeota archaeon
ATGAGAATTACTTTTTTTGCAGATTAGTCCATTGAATAACAACAACAGATTAATTTAATGATTTTAGACCACTTAAGTTAATATTCTTACTGAGAAAAACATCTATAACACCTAATTTACATCATAGAAGTAATCAGGAAGATTACTATTAGGCCCATTATAATATGCACGTTTCTCTTCACTAAGTACAAAGCCTGCAGGATATTCAATTTCCCAAATCTTAATTGGTCCAACTATCCGGCCCCTAAAGAGACTTAATGGAGCATAGGTTCCATCTTCACCATAAATTAATTTGAATGCAGAGGTATCGTAATCAGGATTATTTTGTTCAAAGACGTAGAGGTTGGTCCATAATGCTTTCACTCCCTCACCTGAAACAAATAATCCTGCACCCATTGCGTTCTTCAATTGACCATTATTATCTAAAGTTGGAATAATACGTAAACATCCAGGAAATCCTTCACCAGGAAAATTAATCATACGTCCATTAAAATAAATACATTTTAACGGTACGTCTGTTCGTTGTCCATTTTGGACAAGAGCTGCAGTTGGTTGCTGAATTTCTACTTGTCCTTCTCCAAGTTGTTTCATGGGTACAAAAACTGCACCAACACCACCTTGAGTTCGTGGGAAAGCTTTTCCTTCCCAGATGAAATCATCATCTAAAACATAACCACCTTGATACATAAATACAGTAGTGTTCCGTGTTTCTTGCGTTGCTTGTTCATTTAATGAAAATGTTGTAATCCAACTATATCTATCATGATCTTTATCAGAACCAATACTTGAATACGCAGTGTATTTTCCAATTTCGTCAGCGACGATTAAAAAGTGTGTTGTTTCATGAGCTTTCAAAACTTCTAACGCTTCTGTTTGTGATTGTGCTGTTAGAACATTACGTCCCATTAAATAATTCCAGAATCTATTTTTATTTGTACCATCTAATACTGTTGCGCGTTCAAATCCATTTTGAACCCAATACCCATAATCCCACCAATGTCCAAAGACTGCATCTTCTGCTACATTTTCACGCACCCATTTACCAGCTTGTTGCCATTGTGGTGTATAAGATGGTCCGGAACCTTGAGCTTGTGCATCAATACTATTGTAATAGGTTGGAATAATTCCGTCTGGAATACCACTTAAAATCATATTTTGTGGCATTACCAAAATTAAAAGTAATACAATAATCACACTGTACTTCGCCCAGACATTTTTAATACCTAAAGACATGCGAAAAAATTGCATGATTGCATAGGAAGCCATTAATGCGGTGATTGGTGCAAAAATGAAAAGTAAACGTGCAGCTCCACGTGCTGCCACAATCATAATAATAAACCACACAAAAACAAAAATATATTTTTTATCCCATTTCAAAATTTTATGGTATTCACTTTTATCTTTGTAATATGCATTGAAGTAGAAATATATTGCAAGTAACACAAATGCAACTAAACTTCCAAGATATACAAAAATTGAAATGTTATTAACCCCATTAAATGTGGAACTTGGTGAAAACCGACTCATAACAAATCCTAATAAGAAAAGAATATAGACTATTGTCATGATGAATTTCTGTTTATGGGCTTTTACCATGTTAAAGAATAATAAAATTGAACCTATCATAAAAAGCAAAAGATAAGCAGGTAAATTAAACCAACTTGGACCGAATTGTTCTACCCATGATGTGAAATATGGTTGTGCTTGCTCTGCAACTGTTAATTCCCATCTATCGTTTCCTAAAGGATGTAATAAACTGTCTGTAATTTCTGTTGACTTTTCAATGAATACAGTTGGGCCCAATGCTACTGACACAAGAACCAATCCTAAAACAATACTGATACAAAAACTAGCAACGCTTAATGGTATTTTTCCTTGAATTTTATGTTTAAGTTTTAATAAATCCTTTTTGAAAATAAATAAATCAACAAGTAACATGAATACAACAAGGAATGCAATTGATGTTGTAAAAGAACCAAATAAATCTTTTAAACTAAACATTGGAATCCATGTTGTTGTAGCTAATACAAAGAATACAACCCACGCAATATATTGATAGGTATCTTTTGTTTCAAGTTTATCAAAGAAATATTCAATCAAAATAAAAATACTAATTATTAAAATAAGGAATTTCCATCCACCCCATGCTAAACCCATTAACCCTGTAAAGATCCCAGCTAAAGAACCATAAATAATTGATCTCTTAGTTGTTTTTTGTTGCCAGCCAACAACGTAGAAATACATTGCCATAAACATTAACATGATACCTAAAGACTCGTGGTCTGAGAAACCTGCCATGGTTCTATAAAGAAAAGCGGGCACTATAGCTAAAAATAAAGTTGCAAGTAAAGCAATCTTGTCATCAAATAATTTTCGGACTAAAAGGAAGAAGAAAACCATCGCACCTGCAAATGTCACAACTGGATATACAATATCTGCATATTCAATTGTAACAGCTGGATTAAAGAAATGCATGATTTTGTAAAGATACACAATAAAGTACGTCATAAAAACATATTTTATAGTAGAAATTCCTTCTGGCACAAAACGTGTTGCATCATGTACATATAAACTTCCATTTTCTACAATGTATTTTGCATATTTTAAAAATAAATGAGGGTCTAAAGCCATTGGCACATGTTTCCCTGTGGTGGTATCAATAAGGTTTTTTACACTTTGTAAACGAACATTTGAACTGACCCAAATAATAATTGCTAATAAAATATAGACTATCCAATTTTTCTTTTCTTTTAACGTTGTAAGAAGTTCATCTCTTTTTTGATCTAAATCTTCTGAACTTTCAGAATTTTCTTTAGAATCTGATTTAAAAAATCCTTTTACTTTATTGATAAGTTCTTCTCTTTTCTGATCTTCTTCACTCATTTAAACCACTTATGACATTATCCCTAAGAAACGATATATTAATCTTTCTGTTAGTTTCTGCAGATCTTCATCATTTGCTGCATTCAGTGTTAAACATTCCTGTTCTTGAATGAGTGCAGTTGAATCTGCATGTTGTAATATGATGCCTGGCGCATCACATTTTATTAAAGGAATATCTGGACAGCCTTCATCAACTGTACATGCTGATTGAATCCTTGTTCCATATTGTGCAAACATACTTGATAATTGTGTTATTTGTTCTGTTGTGTTAATATTGTCATTTGGTTTGTATGCTATATATAATTTCGGTGTTCCTAACCAAGTTAATGGATCAATTGGAAGTGCAATAGATTCTAAATCTTTAGGATGATTTGAAAAATAATACCATTGTCCATTACTGTTTATACCCCAATAAGTTGAACTCTTGAAAAGAAGGTTTCCGTTGTAAGTCTCAGTATCTTGATCAGCCGTAGCTGCAGCAGTAAAAAATGAACCACCTACAAATCCTAAAATACTAAAGCTCATGATAATTATAATAAACCATGCCATCGCTTTTACTTTGTTCACCATTATTTGTTTGTGAAGGTTTTTTGTATTTAAAGGTTGTTATAGTTAGGCGCTGTCCAGAAAGTCCCTTTTGTGTATACTAGCGCCCTGGCGAAGCCGAGACACACGAGATAGACGAAGTCTAACTTGTAGTAGGTGTCGTGCCCTAGTATACACTTTCATGACTTTCTGGACAGCGCCTATAGTTAAAAGTAATAATAAAGGAAAAATATAAAAACATCTCAATCTTCAACATCACATG
>JABMOA010000115.1 GCA_013204355.1 Candidatus Woesearchaeota archaeon
ATATATTATTGAAAAGTTATTTGTTAGAAACTAAAGTATGGCCCCGCCGTGATTTGAACACGGGACCTCACGATTTCTTCAAAAACCTTGTTTTCGTAGAGAACTTGAACAAAGTTAAAGTATCAGTCGTGCGCTATACCAAGCTAAGCCACGGGACCAAGTTGTGTATGATCAGTGAAATAAAGATATCCTTAAATGAGACTAAGCAAAGCGCATGTCTCATCCACGATTAAACGGTGAGCCGTTTACGCGGATATCTAATAAGCCACGGGACCAAGTTGTAATAGAGACCAAATAATGCAGTAAATGGGACTAAGCGAAGCGCATGTCTCATGCACTATCAAATGGTGCTCCATTTGTGCAGAAACGCAACTCCTTTTTAAAATTTATGGCTATTTATAGATAAACAATCATTCTTCCATTTTGGGAATTCACAAAATTCTTAAAGAAATTCCTCATGAAATAGTATATGTGTGGCATAATTGGGTATGTTGGATTTAAAGAAGCTTACGATATTATAGTAACTGGCTTAAAACAGTTAGAATATCGTGGATACGATTCTGCTGGTATTTGTACTCAACATTCACAATCTTTACACCTTGTAAAGTATAAGGGCAGGGTAGAAAATCTCCAGCAATCAAAAATTCAAGGTACTCTAGGTATCGGTCATACAAGGTGGGCAACACATGGAAAACCTTCAGATAACAACGCGCATCCATTTGTAGATTCACAAAATCAATTTTCAATTGTACATAACGGGATTATTGAAAACTATTTAGAATTAAAAGAAGAATTACGTAAAGACCATACCCAATTTACATCAGATACAGATTCTGAAGTCATTGTGCATTTAATTGCAAAGTATTATGAGGGAGATCTTAGGGATGCTGTTCTTAAAACAACAAAAAGATTACAAGGGTCATATGCATTTTGTGTTATTGATAAGAATCACAAAGAAATTATTGGTGCACGAAATGGAAGCCCCTTGATTATCGGAGTTGGAAAAAATGAGAATTTTTTCGCATCTGATGTTTCTGCAGTAATTGAATATACAAAAGAAGTAATTTATCTCAATGATTTTGAAATTGCAAAGATCACAAAAAATTTTATAGATATTATAGATTTTGAAGGAAATAATAAACCATTAGCAATTCAAGAAGTAGAATGGGACATTGAACAAGCACAAAAACAAGGATACAAACATTTCATGATTAAAGAAATCATGGAGCAACCAAAAGTTGTAGAAAATCAACTAAAAGTTCAATTTGATTTTGGTTCTAAACCAAAAACAGTCCATATCGTCGCATGTGGAGGGGCTGGATTTGCAGGTGTATTAGGAGAATATCTCATTGAGGAAATTTCAAAGATACCCACAAAATTTTACCATGGATCTGAATTTAGATATAGGAAACCAATTTTACATGAAGACGACTTAGTTGTTGCAATATCACAAAGTGGAGAAACTGCTGATACTTTAGCTGCTATAAGGAAAGCTAAAGAATCTAATACAAAAACCCTGGCAATTATAAATGTGGTTGGGAGTACAATTGCCCGGGAATCAGATGATGTCATTTATACAAGGGCCGGACCAGAAATTAGTGTAGCATCTACAAAAGCATTTCTTGCACAAATTTTAAGCATGTACCAACTGGCCTATGCATTAAAAAATGAAGTGTTTACCTTTCAGGATTACAAAGAAATAATTGAACAATTATTACAATTAGATGAACAGATCAAACAATTAGCAGAAAAATATTTCAAGTATCAAAATTTTATTTACATTGGCCGTAATAGAAATTATGCCATTGCATTAGAAGGTGCATTAAAGTTAAAGGAAATAGCCTATATCCACGCTGAAGCTTATCCCTCCGGAGAATTAAAACATGGCCCTTTAGCATTGGTCTCAGAAGACATGCCCACATTTGCAATCTGTCCTCAAGATGAATTCTACGAAAAAAACTTTAGCAATATTCAAGAAGTAAAAGCAAGAAATGGACGAGTAATAAGTTTAGCGACAGAAGGGGACGAAAAAATAAATTTAATCAGCGATGATGTTATTTACATACCAAAAGTGGATTCAATTTTATATCCCTTATTAGAAACCGTCCCACTTCATTTATTTGCATACCATATTGCAAATTTCAGAGAGAATGATATTGATAAGCCAAGAAATTTAGCTAAAAGTGTGACGGTTGAATAATTTCTCAACTAGAGCCTTCATCCGGAATAGAGGAAATATGTATACTGTGTGCCGGCACGTAGATTTTTTCCTTCGTAAAAAATGTGCCTATTGCAGACACTATACAAAAACACTCTATTCCCGATGCAGCCTCAACTACAACAATCAATATAAACCTATCTTAGCCCATATCTAACATGAAATACGCACATCTTGCTGATTTACATCTTGGTTCATGGAGAGATGAAAAAATGCGAACGCTCTCAACACAAGCTTTCCTTACAGCAATTGATCAATGTTTGGAAGAAAAAGTTGATTTCATTCTATTTGCTGGCGATTTATTCAATACATCTCTTCCTGCCTTAGATACATTAAAGATTGTAACAAAGAAACTTAAGGAACTTTATGATAAAAACATTCCATTATATGTCATCCCGGGATCACATGACTTCTCACCATCTGGTAAAACAATGATTGATGTCTTAGAGAATGCAGGTTTGTTAATAAATGTACATAGAGGAGAAATTATTGATGAGGTACTTCATCTTAAGTTTACAACTGATCCAAAAACGGGAGCAAAGATTACAGGTGTATTGGGAAAACGAGGGATGTTAGACCGAATACATTACGATAACTTAATTCTTGAACAAACGGATGGTTACAAAATTTTCATGTTCCACACATCTGTAACAGAATTGATGCCAATTGATTTAGAGATGGTTGAATCACAACCTCTTAGTGCATTTCCAAAGGGATGTAATTATTATGCAGGAGGACATATCCATTATCCCAATTTAGTTGAAACAAAAGATTATGTTGCAAGTTATACAGGTTCATTATTTCCTGTAAACTTTCATGAATTAGAAAAATATGGAAAAGGTGGATATTATATTGTAACATACGAAAATAATCAACAAAATATCGTATGGAAAGCTTTGGAACCCATGAGACATCAAGGATTAAATTTAAATTGTGCAATGAAGTCCCCTGAGATGATTACTTTTGAAATTCTTAACCATTTTAACAATCAAGATTTGAAGGACACCCTCATTACCATTAAATTAAAAGGAAAAATTCAAAATGGAAATATATCTGATATTAATTTCAAACACATCTTTGAACAATTGTACAACCAAGGTGCATATTTTATCATGAAGAATACAAACAAATTACAATCTGAAAATTTTCAAGAAATGAAGATTTCAAATACAAATCCTGAATTTGTGGAAGAAGAAATTATCAAAGAACATTTACAACAACAAGACCTATTTGACAAAGAGAAAGAATTTGAATTAACCAAACAATTAATTTCTACCCTTAACACATTTAAAAAAGAAGGTGAGAAAGTTTCTGATTATAATAAACGGGTTATTGAAGAAATAAAAAAATCCTTATAATGATTTTTTAGTGTATACTTCGCATACAATTAAAAAAACAATTTATTAAAAAATAATTAAGAACAAAAAAAGAAAAAAAAAAATTACTTCTTCTTAGACATCCAGTACCACACACCAGCAACAATGAGAATTAAAACAAGTACTGCCCAAGGCCATACTGGTTGAGATCTTACTGGTGCTTCTGTTACTGGTTCTGCTGTTGCTTCAGGCACTGGTTTCTCAACTGCGGGTTCTGTTCCTGCAGCTTGTCCATCTGTTTCTGGCACGTTGCCTGTTACACGTTCACCAATGATGAAGTAACTAAATCCTGGCGTCTTTGCAGAAAAATGGATATATTGTCCATCATCTGTTCCAATAACCGTATTTAATTGATTCCACACATCATTGTTATATCGGAATAAAGCAATGTTTTCTTTACTAAGACCTTTATCAGTTAGCCAAGCTTTCTCAACTTTAAAGTCCATCTTACCACTTGTAATCAAGCTGTCTTTAAGAGTTGAACTTTTGGATACATCAATCTTCCGATAAATATTCTTTTCAAATCCTTTCACAGATGAAGGGAAGCTATCAACTTTCGTCACACTTAACCATGCACCATAAACGGTTTCACTAATGTCAAATTCTACATTTGTAACACCAATAGCTCCATTCTTAATTGGAACTTTTGCTGTTTCGCCAGATTTAAGAGAAGTCCAGACTCTCTTTCCAGATGTTCCAGTTACTCCTGTAGAGATTCCACCACTTGAACCACCAGACCCACCACCACTACTTGAAGTTGTAGTGAAAGATGTTGAAACTGACGTTGCCCCATTCCCTGCAGAATCAGTACATGTTACTTGAAATGCCTTTGAACTTCCTGAACCTAGACCTCCTATCACTAATTTCCAATTACCTGCACTTACAGATGAAATTGAAGTATCTGCATCAGTATCTGTACAACTTGTAACATCTGTACTCGTTGCAATATCTAACGTAATTGAACTAGATGTAATAGAGTTTGATGTTAACACTGGTGTTGAAGGTGTAACATTATCCACAAACAAAGTATAGAATCCTGTATCTACATCAATGGTTGTTCCATTATAAGTACAATTAGCAGTCCAGTTTGCAGATGCTCCATTTGGCGTTAAATCGCTTAATAAACTTTGGTTGTTTGTAATGGTCATGACTGTATTATTTAATGCTGTTTCATTTACACCCATTGCTAAATAATCACCTGAACTATTTGTTACAAACAATTCACACGAAACATTAGCTACTGCTGTACTATTAATCAACTGACTAAGATAATTAAACTGAAATGACACATTACCTGGATCTGTTGATGAAGTATAAGATGCATTCGTTGGAGCTGTTACATTTACATCGAGAACATCATATGACTCAATGTTTGTGCTTGTTCCTACATTAGCACCCAAATCAGTACAATTCACATCCCAATTATGTACCCCTGTTGTAATGGACGCATTTGGCGTTATTACTGTATCTGTATCATTCAATACAGCCGCATTAACCCCATATCCTGTTTCATCAATAAACAACTCACAAGATGCATTAGGTGATAATCCATCTGAAAAGTTGAAGGTATATTGTCCTAAGGTTCCAACCCATGTAGTAGTTAATGGACTTACTAAAGTAACAGTTGGAACTGATTGATCAAACCATACAACAATAGATTCTGAATTATTGAGATTATTTAATGTATCATTAGCTGTAACACTTAATGTATTTGAACCTTCAGTTAAAGATGTGTTAAACACTGATAAGTTCCAATCATTTCCTATTTGTGTTTCTGTTCCAAGATCTCTTGAACCATTTGTTAAATTAACAGTATCTAAACCAACACCAGATTCAATGATCGTTACATTAAATACAATTGCTGCTGATGTATTTCCCACGAAAGTATTATTTCCAGGTGAATTAATTGTAACTAAAGGTGCCGTATTATCAATTTGAATAGTTGCAATAGTTGCATTTTCCCATGTTGAATTACTTTGACTAGAAGAATTAGTCATATTTACAGTTAAGTTATAGGTTCCATCTGGAAGAAATGTTGCGGTTGCAATAGTTGAATTAAATGTACTATTTGTATTTGAATCTTCAGGAAGAATGGTCACATTATAAACTAAGGTACCATCCGTCGCATTATAAAATGAAAATGTTGCATTGGTAGCATTATTATCCTGACTGGTATCATTATCAATGGTTGCATTGATCACCATAGATCCAGAATAATTTGTATCTGCTGTAGGTTGATCTACGCTTACATATACAGCCCCCATAGCCATAATCGCCAAAATTCCAACAACAACCACTAAAAACATCAATTCACTATATCTTCTTTTATTCATCTTAAACATCACCCTCTTTTTTAATATTTGCATAATAACGCAAAGAATTTAAAAAATTCTTGCGTGCCAGAAATC
>JABMOA010000116.1 GCA_013204355.1 Candidatus Woesearchaeota archaeon
ATTATCTAAATATTTAAATATATTAATTGTTTATCTTATGACATGGATTTAGAATGGCGATGCACATTTAATTTCAGTAATCTACCTTCAGGATTCCATCAAAACCTATATTTATCAAAAGTATACCATTTCTTAGAAGGATTTGTAGGACAAGAATTTGCAAATAATCATGAGTTTCAACAAAGTCTCACGGGATGGTCAAGTTATGCTTCTCGTCAACAATTAGACCCGCAACTGCCAGGCCCACAATATGATGTTAGAAGTAATACAGTTCATATTGCAAATGGAATTTATGGATATTGTTCTTTTGGAAAGTTAGTTTATTTGGGAAGTGGAAATCGTAATCTCCTATAAACATGATTCATGACGCCCTTTAAGTTTTCAATATCTTCACGATTGTAATCTAGAAGTAACTCTAAATATTCTTTATCACCAGAAGCATGAAATGCTTTCCATAGTTCAACAGGGTTACCATACAAATGTTTAGGTCGTTTTAAATTAAGAATTTTCTCTACTTTTTTTAAACCTCCCTTTAGTCCAAGATTCACACATAATGGTTTAAGATCAATATGAGGCATGTTTATATTTATTTTAAGTTCTTTTTTAAGTTTCGGAAGATCAAATGCACCTCCATTAAATGTTATGACAATTTTATATTTTGATAATTCTTGTTGAATTAAGTTTAGATTCACACCTTTTACAAAGAAATTAGTGTTATAATAATTTGAAATACCTACAACTACTACTCTTCCATAGGAATCAACTTCTAAATCTAAAAAACAGCAATCTTCTTTGAATTCCTCATATAATCGCCACATTTCTTTTTGAGGCAATTTATTGATAAAGAAATTTGGATTGTCATTTTTTAAAGCATTTTGTGCTTCTATGATTATTCTATTGTATTGTTCTTTTGATGTTTTACTAATACCTTTGATATCATTTTTAAGAAAATCTTGCCAGTTTTTGATGTTTTGATTCCAGATGCTTTGCTCTTTACGTTTTTTGACTTTTTCTAAGAAAATAAAGCTATTTCTAATCATATTAATTTCAAACATGCACTCTTCTATATTATTTTCTATAGTCTAGATTCTAATTGATTCGCAATTTCTTTACCAAGAGGTCCGCTAGCTGTTAATCCAGGCGAATCAGTACCAAGAACACTTACAATATTGTCAGAATGCCAATGTATCACAAAATCTTTACTTGGATGTTTAGCCTGCGTTCCTGCTTGATGTTTTGATAAATCATCTGTTTTAATACTGGGAAAGAAAGGTAATAAAAAATTATCTTTATCGCTTAAAACTTCGTGGTCTTCTTCATGATTGGCATTTCTATATACAGGACCAAGAGTTATACGTCCATCTAAAGTTGGGGTGGTATGAGGCCCAGTTGTGTGTGTTTCTTTTCCATCAATCATCCATGTTCTTGGCACTCCATAAACTGGCATTGTGGTTCTGAGATTATCTCGGTTTGGATTTAAAATCATTGCTTGTCCAACAACAGGGGTGATACAATCTTCCCAAGTTGGATCAAACATTTTTATTATTTTATCTACAAATACACCTGTAGCGTTTAGAAGATAATCAAATTCCATTACTCTTTGATTTTCAATGTGAACTTTAATTTTTGTTTCAGTCCCAATACCCACAATTTTTGAGTTCAATGCAATGGAATTACCACTTCTTGCTTCATATAATTGTGCGTGTTTTTTTACAAACGAGGCTGTGTCAAAGATTCCTGTTGAAGGAATATATAATGCAGAATCACAAAATATATTTGGTTCTTGAATCAATTTTTCTAAATGAGTAAACCCTTCTTGTAGTGTTAAACCATTCACCATTCTCACATTTTGGATGCTATTCTTATAAGCCATCTCAAAAAGATGGTTTAATGTTTCTAATTCTTCGTTACCTTGTGCTACAATTACTTTCCCTGTATTTTTATGAGGTATGCTATGTTCTTGACAAAATTCATAAATTTGTTTGTTTCCTTCAACGCAGAATTTTGCTTTTTGTAAACCTGCTTTATAATAAATGCCAGAATGGATGACTTCCGAACTTCTTCCGGATGCTCCTTCGCCAATAAAATTATTTTTTTCAACGATATAGACATCAAATTGATTTAGTGCATGTAAAGCAGAACTTAGCCCAATAATTCCCGCTCCAACTATCAATAATGTAGGTTTATATGTCATAAATAAAATTTTGCATCCATAGTTTTATATAGTTTATTCAACTTTATTTTTTTATTATCAGGGGGCATTAAAAATGGAATTTTTTTTAACAAATGGATTAATTATTGCAGTTGTATTAATTGTTCTTTCAGGCTTAAAAGTTGTGAAGGAATATGAACGTGGTGTGAAATTCACATTAGGAAAATATACAGGTATCATGAACCCTGGATTACGGTTAATTGTGCCATTATTTCAAGCATGGGAACGTGTAGATATGCGGGTTAAAGCAGTTGATGTACCAGATCAAGATTGTATCACCAAGGATAACGTTTCAGTCCGTGTGAATGCAGTTTTGTATTTTAAGATTGCGGATGCAAAACAAGCTATCATTTCAGTAGAAAATTATTTTTATGCAACATCTCAATTATCGCAAACAACTATGCGTGATGTTGTTGGTGAAGTTTCATTAGATGATTTACTAAGCAAACGAGATGTATTATCTAAAAGAATTCAGCAACTTGTAGATAAAGCGACAGATCCATGGGGTATTAAAGTTGATTCAGTTGACCTAAAACACATTGA
>JABMOA010000010.1 GCA_013204355.1 Candidatus Woesearchaeota archaeon
ACCCGACCCCCACTTGAGGTTTCTTGTAACTGACAAGTTTCTATTTCCCCAATCCCCAATCGGACCCATTTTATTATCGAGGTCATATTTTTCCCCTATACGAGTTGATAGGTTAGTCTATTTTCATACATTAGGGGTAAGAAAAACGACATCTACTAATTTACAAATTACATTATGAGTAAAATCGGATTATTGTACAGGGTTTCATCGAAACCACAAGAAACAGATGGAGGGGGACTAGATATTCAAAAGAAGATGGGTGTTGAAGTCTCTAAAAAACTCGGATTAAATTATATTGAATTTAACGAAGGAGTACAAAGTTCATTCAACGTTGAAGTAAATGAACGTCCTATATTAGTGGAATTGTTAAATCAAATCCAGAAACCGAACGGAATTCGAAAGGTATGGGTATTTAATACCGACCGACTTGGAAGGTATTCAAACTCCTGGTACTCCATCTTAAAAGTATTTATCGATTACAAGGTTGAAATATATACTGGTCAAGATAATAAACCATACGATTTATCTAATTCAGTTGACAAACTATCTGTCGGTGTATTATCCTTAATATCTCAATACGATAATGAATTAAGGAGAATGAGGTCAATACTTGGAAAACGAAATTCCCTAAAAAATGGGAATACGTGGATTGGAGGGACTATACCTTTTGGATATGAAGTAAAAAAGAAAGAACTGAAAGTAAATAAGAAGGAATCTCCATTCGTAAAGAAGATTTTCGAAATGTATAATAATGGTAAGACTCCTATGGAAATAAAGGTTTTCATGGATAGACAAACCGAAATTAAACCACGAAGAAGTGAAAAGGGGTGGAACTCTGGTACTATCTTATCAATGTTGAGGAAAGAAATCTATGTTGGAAAACAGAGGTGGGTATGGAAAGAAAAATTACCCAATGATGAGACAAGAATTATAGAGACCATTGATGTTCAAACCCCTAGAATTATTGAAGATAAACTATGGAAAGAAGTACAAGATAAAATATCAGACAACTTCCCTACCCAAATAGATGGAAGAACAAGGATATCCTTATTGAAGGGTTTCTTGGTGTGTTCAAAGTGTAAATTAAGGTTAGGTCATAGGTTCAAGAATACAAATCACTACTATGGTAAATGTAATGAAGTAAATTGGAGAAAAGTTGGTGAGAAGATTGACCACAAGAATTGTCCTTTAAAGAAAAGTCCTCGAATGGAGGATATTGATGAGAGAGTGTTTGATGTAATTGTAGATGTTTTGAAAGAATCTAAAACCATTAGGGAGAACTATAAGATAAACAATCTCCAACCCAAATTTGAAGATAAGGAAAAGAATCGAAAATTAATTGAAGATTTTAAAAGAAAAATTAGAGATAAAAATCTCGAAAAGGAAAAAGTTGAAGAGGAATACCTAAATATCGATTTTGATGTCAGAATTGGTATAATTTCCAAAATACTAGGTGATAAATTAAAAGAGAGATTTGTAAACCATCTTGAAAAACTAAAAGAAGGAATTACAGAACTAAATGACAATCTGTCTACCATATCAAATTCGAAGGGGTGGGTAAATTGGTTGAAGAAAGTAAATGATATTATTGATGAAAAAGAATCCCTTTCTCTTGAAAAGAAAAGAACCTTTTTACAAGAAACCATTAATAAGATTGAAATCGAGTATAATAAGATTAACCAATCTCACATATTAGATATAAATTTCAAACTACCAATAATTGGAGATAGTTTGAAATACAGTGGAAAGGTAGACAAGGACGGATTTAAAGAATACAAGATTCTTGAAGGAAATTCGAAGTACAATACAGAAATTGGTATAAATAACACGAAATCAACCACCTCAAACCCTAAAAGGATTAAAATCCTCAATAGAATTACACAATTAAAGGAAAAAGAAGGACTATCTTTAAATGAGATATCTGAAAAACTAAATAGTGAGAAGTTATTCCCTTTAAATGGGGGGAAGTGGTATAAGAGTAAACTCTCATCATTTTACAATTACTCAAAACAGAATCTCCCAAAGTTATGAGGGGTAAGAAAAATGACCTAAGTGGATTAATTAGTCACAGTGGAGTAACGTCAAGTGACAATTATCCTTACCTCTATAAACTAATTGAGTTCTTCGTGTTCGTGATTGCGAGTCATTTTGTGAGTTTGTTTATTCAGAAAACGAAGAGTATTTATTCTCCAGAATTCGATGTTCTATAGAAGAAAATCTCACTTTTATTGTTATAAAACATTATTTATTTGTATATATCTTTTAGAATAGTAAGGGTCTTTCATAGATGAAATAATAACACCTGAATGAGTTGAAGAATGTATAAATTTTATCTCATCTTCAAAAACTTCAGTAATCATACCAACGTGGTTAATAATTCCTTTTCCTTTGGTTGCAAAAAATATTAAATCGCCTTTTTGAGCTTGAGACTTATCTTTTTTTGTTCCTATTTTAGATTGTTGATGAGAGGATCTTGGTAACGTTATATTTATTTCCTTAAAAGCATTAAAAATTAATCCAGAACAATCAAACCTTTTTAAACTAGTTCCTCCTCTTCTATATGTTGCACCTAAATTTTTTGAAACAGTTTCTATTAAAAATTGAATTATTGAAGGTTGCACTAATACTTCTTGAATATTTTCGGAGATTGGATTTGTTTCAATTTCTTTTGTAATAATTTCAATAGAAGGTGTTTCTTCTTTAATAATTAACGAGTAATTTATAGGAAGTTTCCTTATAACAGTAGGATTTAAACGTTCCAGTTCTTGAATAGAAGTTCTATATTTTTTTGAAATTTTAGATAAAGTCTCGCCAGAAACAACTATATGTTTTTGAGCTGTAGAAGAGTCTTTTTTTGAAGTATTCAGCTCCTTTTCTTCAATAGGATCTTTTTTGTTTGGGATTTGTAATATAGTATTCAATTGTAAAATTTTTCCTTTAACCTTAGGGTTTAGTTCATAAAGAGTAGTTTCTTTTACATTGTATTTTTTAGCGATAGCATAAATACTTTCACCTTTAGTAACTTTATGGTTAATACTAGTTTGAGAAAAAATAAAGGAACTAGTAAGCAAAAAGAAAAATGTTAAAAATTTATAAGCGCCCATTTAATTCTTCATTTAAAAGTGAGGAAAGATAAGAAATCTATCAATTGAAATAAATTCTTTTAAATTTTTAACATTTATTTATAGAAATAAAGCAAACTAAAAAAAAATTACAATTTCCCATCCCATTCATTATAAAACTGATGAAGAAATGTTTCCATATATTGGTGACGTTCTTCGGCAATTTTTTTACCCGAAACAGTATTCATTTTATCTTTTAGTAATAACAGTTTCTCATAAAAATGATTGATTGTTGGAGCTTTAGAATTCTTATATTCTTCTTTAGTTTGATTTAGTTTTGGTTTAATTTCAGGATTGTACAATGGTCTGTTTTTAAAACCACCATAATTAAATGCTCTTGCAATTCCAATGGCGCCAATGGCATCCAATCTATCAGCATCTTGAATTACATCTAGTTCTGGAGATGAGAAATTTTGCTTAAAATTTCCACCTTTGTAAGATATGTTTGTAATAATATTTTCAATGTGAATAATTACTGATTCTTCAACAAGTTGACTTTCTAAAAATTCGCGCGCTACTTTTGGGCCAATGGTTTCATC
>JABMOA010000117.1 GCA_013204355.1 Candidatus Woesearchaeota archaeon
AAAGAAGTGCCAATTGCATCTGCATCTCTTGGGAACATTACAAAAAGAGATCTTTCTAATTTAGAATCTTTAAGAGATAAAGATGAATTTACCGGTGTATTACTTGCATTCAATGTAAACATCCCTACTGACTTAACTGAAATTATAAATCTCAAGAAACTAAAAATAATCACGCATCCTGTCATCTATAAAACCATTGAAGAATACGAAGAATACGTAGAGAAATTAAAAGCAAATATTGAAATGAAGGATTTAAGCAAAGTAGTAAGACCATGTAAATTTGCAGTTCTGAAAGGATATACCTTCCGTCAATCTAACCCTGCAATTGTAGGAGTAGAAATTGAAATTGGAAAAATTAAAACAGGAGATGGAATTATGAATCTCTCTGGGACACGTGTTGGCACAGTTAAAAGTTTAAAAGAAGGTCAAGACAATGTATCCGTAGCACAACAAGGAAAACAACTTGCAATGGCAATGGAAGGTGTTACAATCGGAAGACAAGTTGATGAAGGAGATTTTCTGTATGCAGACATTCCTGAAGAAGATTTTGTCAAATTAAAAGCAATGAAAAAACATCTTTCAAAAATGGAAGTAGATGTCCTAAAACAAATTGCAGAGATTAAACGAAGAGACAACCCTGTGTGGGGTGTTGGATGAAACAACTAAATTTCCTCAATACAAGAGATGTTAAAAAAATACGAGAACAAGTTGTACACGATTTTGGATTTTTTCCAGAAGGAGATTACGCATTTCTACAAACTGACAGAGATCGCCTATTTATAGTAAATAAAGATGTCGCAAAACTTGAACTAAAAAATCTTCGTATTGATAGAATGGGATTATATTTTGGTGAAGTTAAACCAAATCAAATTAGATTAAGTAAGGAAGGAGCCCAATTATTAGTTAGGTTAGGTGACAAAAAAGTAACAAATATCATTGAAATTGATGAGGAAGAAGTTAAATTCTATTTTCAGGGAAATGATTTAATAAAAGATTTAGGAGAAGATAACAGATTAATTATTCTTAAACATAACAAAGAAATAATCGGCTGTGCATCCTATAAAGAAGGAAAAGTATTAAATTTCTTACCTAAAATTCATAGAGGCACCGTTATTGTTTAGGCTTTATGATTGCATCATAAATTCTTGTGATTAAACTAGAATTTCTTCGTGTAATTTCATCAACAGAAGTTCTTGTTTCCATGTTATTAGTATATACTGTAGCCAAAGCAACAGCAACATCTAATTTTTTAATCTTTTGACCATCACCTAGGAGGCGATAAGGCCTATCCTCTTGACGTGCCCACATCGTGCCACTTGGATTTCTAGAAACAATAAAATTACTCTGTGCATAGCCATCTGGGCCTTTAATATTTACTTTATCTTCATAAAGAACATCACAGGTGTCATTTAAAGCCATTTTATCTTCAAAAATATATATTATATATAAATCTTACCCATTTGGGACTACTTTGTTACTCTTGAGTAAATAAACACGAAACATTTATATAGAATCTAGCATAATTATTATCAAAAGGACTTCCTAATATGGAAGCAACCAGAAAAATCAAACTTTTCTGGAATCATTTAGGAGAAAATAAAAATGAATATTAAAAAAACATTAGCAATAACCTTGTTAGTATTATTTGTACTAAGTATAGTAGGACAAAGTGTATTAGCAGAACCATATGAACCAAATTTTAAATATGGAGATCCTAATTTTCAATTCAAACAGGATTTTTTTGATAGTAGTATGTTTGGACCATTTGAAATAGAGCTTCCTTACAATCTAATTCCCGCAGAATTTAACACAGCACCAAAATTCAGTGTTGGACAAAAATACTTTAATGCTAAAGAAGACGCAACTTTTACTTTTGAGATGTATGCCGCTGATTTAGAATCAAATTCTTTAAAGTTTAGTTATAATGAAAATTTAAAAGGTGCAAGTATTAAATCAAATGGGAAATCTGCAAAATTCACATGGACAATCCCACAATCATTTACAGATGCAGACCATAAATTTCAAGAAATTAACTTTGTTGTAAGTGATGGACAAGCGTCAGATACGATGAAAATTATAGTAAATGTAGAGAATGTAAACATCTTACCTTACATTCAAACATTAAATACAATAACATTCACAGAAAATGAAGTAAATTCACATTATATTTATGCTTATGATTCAGATGTCATTGACACTGTTAAATTAAGTGTAGATGCTTCAACATTACCTACAGGAGCAAAATTTATCTCAGATTCATTTAGTTCAGGGAATATTATTTGGCAACCAACATTTGACCAAGGTAATAAAGAATACAAAGTTGTATTCACTGCAAATGATGGTAAAGATACAACCAATAGAATTGTAACCTTCAAAGTAGTTGAAAAGAATCAAGCACCTGAGTTTACAATGGCAGATCAAACTGTAACTGTTGGAACAACATTAGATTTAGATTTAAAAAATGCAGCATCTGATAAAGATAAAGATCCACTAACAATAAGTATTGAAGGAACTTTAAAAGATAAATTTGACGCGACCACAGGAAAATTCACATGGAAAACTACAACCACAGACGCAGGAGAACACACATTAACAGTTGTTGTAACTGATGGTGTAGATGCTGTGAAGAAAGATGTCAAGATCACTATTAAAGCATTTGATGTAAACAGTAACCCTATTCCTCCAGTAAACCCAGCAGTACCAAACCCTGCATTACCTAAAACAGCTGTTCAATTAGCTTTAGATGCTGATTACGCAGCTTTACAAGTAGATTTCAAAGCTTTAGAAGATGACTTTGATCAATATCAAGAAGATTACAACAAAGCAAAAAAAGTAAATGATCTAAATAACGTTGATAAATATACGACTAAATTAGAAAAGGTTGACGATAAGTTGAAAGATCTTCGTAATGAAGTAAAAGATTTCATTACAAAATCTGGAAATACTGCAGGCGATAATAAGAACATTATAGATAACGCTGAAGAATTAAAAGTTGATATTGAAGATTTACGTGATGATATTAACGTTGTCCTTGGAAAACAAAGTGCAACAAGCGTATCTGGAAACGTCTTCAAATCTGGAAGTGTTACATCTCAAGATTCCAATAAACCTGTTGAAGTTAAAATGTTACAGTTTCCACTAACTGGTGGAGCTATTGCGGATACAACCTCAACTGGAACAGGATTTGGAGACTTAGCATTTTTAATTGGAGGGATTGTAATCTTGTTTACGATTATAATGTTCCTTTTAGTTGTGTTATTAAAATAAACTATTTTTTTTATTTTTTTTTATCTTTCTTTTCTTCTATAATATAATACACTAATAATCCTACAACTGAAATAGTCAAAGACATATCTGCAATGTTAAATGCTGGCCACCATCCAAAGTCAATGAAATCTATTACAAAACTTCTCATTGCTCGGTCAATAAAATTTCCAATTGCGCCACCAAGAAATAATGCAAATAATAATTGAGGTGTTTTTTGTTTAGGAATATCTTTGTAATAATAAATTAATCCTACAATTACAATTAACGAAATAAATGATAACAACCATGTTCTTCCTGTAAGAATACTAAATCCTGCACCTGTGTTTGTTAAATAATGAATCTTTAACACAATTAAATCAAGATTTGGTTTAAACATAGAAATCAAAAATTTTAGAAATTGATCTATGACCACTATTGATAATACAATGCTCCAAAAGAATTTTTTATAATTTACCATAACCTTTTCTGTTGTTCTACACCTGCAGCTCTTTCTAAATTTACAAGACGTTGTTCAATAGAACTTAATTGTGCTTTAATTGTATCTAATTTACTGCTGATAAGATCTAATTCATTATTTTGCGGGGGCATTTGTTGGAACGCAGGCCTTTGCAATGACTGACCTGGTGCAGAAAAAGCTTGTTGTGGTTGTTGTCCATAAGGACTAGCTTGTTGACGTGGTACGTAAGGATTTGTTGCAGTTGGCTGAGCAGGATAATCAAACGGAGATTTTTCTTCCAACCCCATAGGATCTTTATCTAAACCAAGGTTATCTGATGGCGGAAGACTACTAGGATCCATTTCTTTATCTAACGCACTATCAAAATCAAGGTCATCATCCTTTTTCCAGAACATCATTTTATTGAGTACACCCATATTCTCATTATTTTCTTAAGAGTTTTAAACTTTTCTAAAAACTATATGTATTTAGTTGCGCTCCTCGTGAGCAGGGTCAGGTTCACTCTTAATGTGTCAATTAAGATTCGGACACCCCAGAGGGCTTCCCCCGTCCTCAATTTATGTAAGAAAAACCCAATCACTCACAAAA
>JABMOA010000118.1 GCA_013204355.1 Candidatus Woesearchaeota archaeon
GTACAGAAGAGAGGAAGGAATGTAGCACAAGAAAAATTAGTCATTCTTGCAAACAGAAAATCTCGTGGATTTAAAGATAAATATAGAACTCATTTATTAAAAATATTTGCAAAACGTCGTCATGCAGAAATTATCTTTCTTCCTCAAAAAAAGAATATGTTTGAGGGAATTGAATCTAAAATTAAAGGTATTGATCATATCATTATTGCCGGAGGTGATGGAAGTTTTGAAGCAGCATTAAACTATAAACCATTTAGAAAGAAAAGTTTAGGATTCTTTCCTTTAGGTGCGGGTAATGCTTTTTATTCTTATTTTTATCGTGGAAAGCGTTTTGAATATCTTAGAAGTAGGTTCCCTTTCCATGAAGTAAAATTTGATGTTATTGAAGTTCAATGGGATAAAGGAAAACAGGAATCCATGTTTTTTGGTATTGGAACAGATGCAGAAGTAATCCGATTAACATCAGATAAAAACCACGGTTTCAAATCTTATTTTTCTGCTGGTGTAAAAGCATTTTTAAATTCACGTGCAAACTGGGATTTGTTTTTAGAAATTGATGGCAAAAAATTTTCATGGGATAATGTTATCAATCTAAATTTTGGGAAAATTCCTTATTATGGTTATAGTATTCGTGCACTTCTTGGAAACATGGCACCAAGTGATCATAAAATCTTAGGAATGGGATGTGTTAATAGTCATTCTTCCTGGTTGAATAAACCACTTCGTGTCTGGGCATTATTTTTAGGTATGTGGGGTATTCCAAAACCACCACTATTCCCTATAAAAGGAGAAAAATTTATTATTACCTCAGATGTTCCATTTCCAATCCAATTAGGTGGAGATTTCTTAGGATTCACCCAAGAATTAAGATTCAAGGTCAAAAGGCAACAGAAAATCTTGGTAATTTAAAGGAAGTTTTTTAAAGAATTTCCCATTTTTGCTTTTATTCATGGCGATCATAGTGAAATGGTTATCATAGGAGCCTGTGGAATAAATACTTTTGCAGTAAGCTTCAGTCCGGGGTTCAACTCCCCGTGATCGCCCCATTTTTAATTTTTCTTAAAAATTTGCAAAAGGTTTAAATATAATTTACTTTTTATAGTATTTATGACAACCACTATTGAAAGAGTTGATTGTATTCATCATCGGTAAACTTTTCTTTAGCTGTAGCAATTTTCTAAAAAATAATAATCATCATCTATAGAGCGAAAGCTCCCACATTTTCTTCATGGCCACAATAGTGTCCGCAGAAAAATAACTTTTTTTCTGGGATGCCTAAATGATTACAATCATTTTGTGCATAATGGTAACACAGTAAATTGTGGGTCTTCTATCCTGGGTTCAACTCCCAGTTGTGGCCATCTTTAATCAACAAGTCATCTGGACAATAAACAGGGAGATAAAATAAAATGGAAACAAAAACAAATATGGAACAAAACGAGGCCAAGGTGCAAAGCACTGGTTGTATTCACTGTACGTAAGAAGATTGGAATACTTGGAGGTATGGGTCCAGAAGCAACTGCAGATTTATATCTGAGAATTATTAAGATCTTTCAGAAGCAAGGTGCTGTTAAGGATTGTGATTTTCCAGAAATGGTAATCATTAATTTACCCATACCAGATGTAGTTGGAAATTTAAGTGAAGAAAATAAAGTAAAAGAAATGCTCATTGAAGGAGTTAAAAAGTTAGAAAATGCTGGAGCTAATTTTATTGTAATTCCTTGTAATACTGTAAATTATTTTCTTCCTGAAATGAGAAAAGAAGTTTCTATTCCAATAATTAATATTCTTCAGGAAACTGCAAATGAAGTAAAGAAACAAGGATTTAGAAAAGTAGGGATAATTGGAACCGAAATGACAATTAATAAAGCAATCTACAATGATGTTTTAAATGAAGTTGAACTTGTTTTACCCACTAAAGAAGATCAGAAAGAGACCACTAAAATAATCATGAATGTTCTTGCAGGTAAGAAAACCAAAGAAGATAAGACTTTTTTGAGAAAAATAATCTCTGAACTTAAATTACAAGGTTCTGAATCTATAATTCTTGGTTGTACTGAATTACCTTTATTGATTAGAAAAAGTAAAGATACACTAAATACTATTGAAATTCTTGCTCAAGCAGTCGTTAGGGAATCAATAGGTAGGAAATTATATAAACAAAATAAATCTACAGAGGTATAACATGAAAATGCAAACAGCAAAAGGTGTCTCAGACACACCTCCAGAAGAGAAAATTATCAAAAATCAAGTACTTAACACATTGACAAAAGTTTTTGAAATTTACGGATTCGCGCCATTAGAAACCCCCGTGATTGAACGGTTTGAAACTCTTTTTGCAAAATCAGGGGCTGGAGAAGAAAGTGATGCACTTAAAGAAACATTTCAATTAACAGATCAAGGGAAACGAAAATTAGGATTACGCTTTGAATTTACAACTTCTTTAGCAAGGTATGTTGCAATGAATTCAAACATCAAAATGCCCTTCAAACGATATGAGTTTGGTCCAGTGTTTAGAGATGGTCCAATTAAATTAGGAAGATATAGACAATTTTGGCAATGTGATGCAGATACAATTGGAACAAGTTCAATGCTCGCAGATGCAGAATGTGTTGCAATGTTATCTACTGCCTTTAACAAGTTAAACTTTAAGTTTGAAATCAAAATCAATAACCGTAAAATATTAAATGGCATTTTAAATCAAGCAGGGATTAAAGATCAAAAAGAAGCATTAATTTCAATTGATAAACTTGACAAGATTGGCAAAGAAGGTGTTGCTAAAGAACTTAAAGAACGAGGTTATAATGAATCTCAAATTGCTAAACTTTTTGATTTAATTTTAGGAAAAGTTACTATAACTTCATTAAAGAAATCATTAATTGATGAAGAAGGAATAGAAGGATTAAATGAATTAGAAGAATTGTTCTCTTATATCAAAAAAATGGGTGTAAAAGAAGCTATCTTTGATATCTCTCTTGCACGTGGACAAGCATATTACACTGGAACTGTGATTGAAGCTTACTTAATAAATTCTAAAATTACATCTTCCATTGCTGGTGGTGGAAGATATGATGATATGATTGGTGGATTCATGGGTGGCAATAGAGTTGTGCCTGCAGTAGGGATTTCTTTTGGTATTGCACCAATCATGGACGCATTAAAAATGCAGCAAGAATTAACAACAAAAACACCTGCAAAAGTATTCGTGCTTCCTATTAATGCATTAGAAGAAAGTTTAGAAATTGTGCAGGAATTACGTAATGCAGGAATTAACACAGATATCTCTTTAGGAAAGAAAGGTGTATCTAATAATTTACAATATGCTTCTTCATTAGGTATCCCCTATGTTGTCATTTTTGGTGAAAAAGAATTAGCACAAAAGAAAGTCATGCTACGTAATATGGAAACAGGAAAAGAAACCTTATTAACTGTGAAAGAGGTAATTAAGAGATTAACTAAAAAATGAAATAAAAATCAAATAAAAATCAAATAATTTTTAATCATTTTTTGTAAAGATTCAAAATGAATAATCAACAGAAATTAAAATATCTCGGATATGGTGTATTATTTTTATTAGTTCTTAACTTAGTATTATTTGCAATGAAGATAATCACTCAATTATTATTCTGGATTGTTATTATTATTGGTGCATGGTTCGTATATTATGGACTTCCAAAGTTAAAGAAAAAGTTAAAGTGAATACTTGATAATTCCACTAGCGCCAAGATAAATATCATGAGTTCCTCCTGTGGTTCCAATTAGATCTATATTTTCATATCCCCCATCAACTCTTATACCAATTTTAAAATTTCTTATAATTGGTATGTTCTCACCAAAATGTGTAAAAGGATAATACATTGTACACCCCAAACCAACACGCAGTAATGGTTTTGGTTCCGGATCTGTTGGTATACTTTTTGATGTATTTTCCGGTTTTAAAGTTTTGATTTCAAAATGTGCACCAGCAGTAAGTTGGATGTCTCCTTTAATCGTTAAATATGGCCATGTAACTTCTCCAAAATCACTCCCAAAAGCAACCCAAAATTGATATTTATGTAACGTTTCTTTCCCTTCAATTTTCAATCCAACAATTTCTAATTCGTCATTTGTAGATTTTTTACTACGTTCTTCATCATAACCAAGCATTAATTTTAATCCCAAGGTTGAAATATCAAAACCAGCAGCATAACCAGTATAATTAATACCACTAGATAAAAATTGTCCTTGCCTATAGAAAAAGTCTTTGTTGAAAATAATTTCTTTTTCTTCTTTTGGACAAAGTAATTTATCTCCAACTACACGGCATTGAATTTCAGAGGATAGTGGTAACTTTGCTTCTAAAGTTCCTGGTATTACAGCGCTTAGTGTGATCAGTAAAGAAGCGAGTGTTTTCTTTAGAAGCATGTAATGAGGAGAGGGAGTATTGTATATAAGTTTTTAGATATTCTACTTTTTTTCTATGGCCTAATATATCTTCTTATGACCTTTGTTTTAAATACTATGTAAAGAAAACATTATCTACCAAGAATCATCTTCATGTCGTGTATAAACCAAAGGTTTATCTCGCACAATCATAGAATGTTCAAACTGTGCCACCATGCCACCAGATACTTCAACTAAAGGAGGATAGCCATGAATGATACCACTGTTTTCTAATTCACGTAAACCTAATGCTGTTGGTCCACGTCCAAACTGACGTGACATCCATCGGTTTGTAAAAGGAAGACCATTTTGTTTTTTAATTTCTTCAAGAATTTTCTTAGCATATGGACTTCGTACACCCTTATCTTTAGCTTGCATCCATACTGTAGCTTTTCCTTTTTCTTTAATTAATCCTTGACCAGGTGTGATAAAAGGTTCAATTGCAATTTGCATGCCTTCTTGTAATTCAGTTTTATTTTTACTATTATATGTTGGAATAGAAATACCAGCATGTGTTTTCCATCGTTCAATAGAATGACCACAAAGATTTGTAATTGTTGTGTAACCAAATTTTTCAGCTTCACTCATTTGAGCTTCACCAAGTTCCCATAATTTTGTGCCAGGTCTTACTAATTTAATTGCAGCTTTTAATGCATTCTGTGAAGCTTTAATAATATCACTATACTGGTTTGTACCAACTTCAACTGTCATTGCATTATCCGCTAACCATCCATCTTGATGTACACCAATATCAATTTTAATTAAATCTCCTTCTTTAATCAAGGTTTCATCATTTTCTTCAGGACAGAAATGTGCAGCGGTTTCGTTAATCGCCATTTGTGCCCATGCAATTTGGCCACCTAATTTTAATATACGTTCTTCACAGAAATCCATGATATCTAATGCTTTTGCACCAACCACAAATTTTGCTGCACCTTCTCTACGTACTTGTGAAGCAATCTTACCAGCTTTTTGAATTTTTGCTAAAATTTCAGGATCCATATCAGAATTCAAATAAAGGTGGTATATAAAATGTGTGCATTCTGTGCTGTAATCATCAGTCCAATTCCTATACTAATAATACCGGCTGTAATCCTAAAATGTTTTTGATATTTTTTTAATTTGCGCAAGGGAAATGATAAAATTCCTGTAACTAATAACATTCCTAAAATAGATCCCAATCCGAATACAAAAATAAATCCAATGCCCGAAGTTAATAATATAAGTGCTGCACTTCCAGCTAATCCATGAATCATGCCAATTAAGAATGATTTTTTTTTGATAGTATAAAAAGACATTACACCAACTACAATCAGCATCACACCTACCAATAACTCTAACCCATAACTCCACATGATTGGAATCACTTCACCCAACACCAAAAATAACCCTCCAAACAAGAACAACATTAATGCGTGTCCTAATCCCCACAATAAACCATGTTTGCAAATGCCTTCTGTATTTACAGCAGCAAGATGATCTGGTTCAATTGCGTGTTCCATACCAAGAAGAAAACCTAATAATAATGTTTGAATCATAATACAATCGGTTCCACTTCTCGTGCACGTTGAATTAAATCAGGGAAAAATTCACCCATTCTCTTTAACTCAACTTGTTGTTTTGCTTTTGCATACCACTGTTTTACAATAGAATCAGTTGATTTCACAGCAAGATTCATATCTACCATAGTGATTTTCCTTTTTTCTTTCGTAATTAAACTTTCTTTCAATGGGATGTTTGTTGCATGTTCGCATACAGCCTTAAGGTCAGCACCAGAAAATCCTTTTGTAATTTCTGCTAACTTCATAAAATTTAATTTTTCAGTAGGGCGTTTCGCCATTTCTAGTTCTAATATTTGTGAACGTGCTTCAAAATCTGGTTGTGGAACAAATAATGTTTTCCCAAACCGACCTTCACGACGTAAAGCAGAATCAACACTCCATGGTTCATTTGTTGCTGCTAACAATAAGATTTTCTGATCTTTAGAATCCATCCCATCCATTTCTGTTAATAATTGGGCAACAAAATTTTTTTCATGTGCAGAAGCTTCACTTCTCTCTCCACCAATTGCTTCAAATTCATCAAAGAAAATAATAGCTGGTTGGTTTTCTCTTGCTTTCTCGAACAATTCAGCAATATTTTTTTCAGTTTCACCAACAAATTTACTTTTCAAATCTGAACTCTTTACATGGAAAAAAGCCATGTTTGCTTCATTCGCAGTGGCCTTTGCAATCAAACTCTTTCCACATCCAGGTGGACCATACATTAAAATTCCACCACCAATTGATTTTCCATAATATTCAAATAATTCTGGATTTTTGAATGGTTCAATAATCTTGAAACGAATTTCTTCTTTTAATTCATGTAATCCTCCAATGGAATCAAATGTAATCTCCTTACTCTTTTTTGTTGTTTTTATGAGGGATTTTTTCTCTTTCAACTTCTTGCCTTTTAAATATAATTTGTTTGCCATCTCCATGAATTCACCATCTTTCTCTGGTGTCTTTTCAGAAAGTTTTACTAACATCTGTGCTGCTTCTAAGTAATACTTTGCTGCTTCTTGTGGATTTTCAGATCCCTTCGCGAGTTTCACGCGTTGCATTACTGCTTTTTCATCACACATTTTCTATTTCCATCCGTAAATCTTCTACTGTAATTTTATCTTCATTTAATTCAAATAACGTTCTTTTTGCAAGTTCTTGTTTTGTTAACACCTTTTCCCATGTTTCCCCTACAACTTCTTTAGATTTCTTGTAACATTCATTGGAATGTTCTAACAAATGATTATCTTTTGTAAATTCAGCTTGTAATACATAGATACTTGCAGCTTCAAGATAACTCTCTCGCGCTTTCTCTACATCATTCTCTTTCACTTGTATTTCTGCAAGTTTTATCCATCGTTTTGCATCTTTAATATCGCACATTTTTTTCTCCTTAATTATTTCTCCTTAATTGTATAGTAATTGTGGTTGCATCAAACCATCAAGATACATCGGTTCTTCATGGTGATGTTCTAATGCTAATGTTTCTGGTGTTTCTAATTCACCAAGTTCCTTTGCAATTAATGTTGCCAAACTGCCTTTAAACAAATCTTTCATTGTTTTGGGTTGAGCAACAGTTGCATCAATTGTGTGGGTTTTATTGTCCTTCTTCTGTCTATCAAAAATGGGAAGTGGCAAATTTATTTTACCTGAAGTATAAATCGGCATTGTTGGCATTTCATACGGAACCATCATTTCAAATGGAACTTCTCCCTGCATTTCCAAAGGAGCATACTTCATGTGAGATCGTTCTGGTTTTCCATACATCTCAAATTGGAATGGCTGACCCATGACAAGATCATCCACGCCCATACTTTGATTTTGATAGGGCGATATACTATTTGATAGTGGAAGATACAAATCCATTTTTGTATCAATTGGCGTGTATCTCTTGACTTCTTCAACTTCACTTCCTTTACTAAGATCATTGTAAAACGTTTTTTGCATATACAAGGGTAGATTCATTTCTGAAGAAAACTCACTAGTTGAATTACTTTGATAGACGCTGCCCATAGCGATTCCGTACATGATGGGCATATGTGGTGAACATACCATTTTTTGTTTATGTGAGTAGCTATTTTCTATGTGAGACAACTATCTCATTATAACCTTTAGAAGTAAAACAACGTATTAAGTCTTTCCAAATAAAGTGCGACAAAAAAGTCAATCAAAAATTTGATTTAATTTTGCAAGGGTTTCAATAGGATTAGATACCCTCACACAATCCACTACTTTAGTTGCAGGAAAATCATTTCCTCCATAATCCAACTTATCTCCAAAGAATAGAATTTCATCAAAATTAAGGTTGTGATGCGCAGCAAACTTTCTGATGCCGTGTTCTTTATCTAATCCTTTTGGTGTAATGTCTATAGAAGTTGTACCTGCAATATTGATTTCGTATTTATTTTCATCTAAATATTGTTTTAAATATTTAACCCACATCGTTCGTTTAGCACCATCAGGATCATGTGCTTTTTTAGCTTCTAGTGGGGCATTTCTTCCAATTGCTGATAATGTTATTTGTGTACCTCTATCTTGAATTTGGTCTTCTTTTGTTGTTAAAGAAATAATTTTATATTCATCTACTAATTTTACCAACGCAGATATAATCTTTAATCGTTCTGATTCTTCAACCATATCTCTATAAATTTCCCTTTCAGAATCACCATGAATTTCAATATAATGCGCACCAGTTGTTGCAAGCAAATGGTGTTTTTCTTGTAATTTTGAAGAAATCATATTCTTAAGATATTCCCTTTTTGTACCTGAAATAAATGCAAATATATGGCCTTGTGAAATTAACGAATTAATCTTAGCTGCCATCTCTGGAGAAATCAATTGACAAGTTTCACAGATGGTTTCATCAACATCTGCAATAATTACATTTTTATTCTTAATCGTGGACAAATCTTCAATAATCGGCATAATACCACCTCTAATTAAGAGTAATAATTTCCTCTTTAATAAAGAATTTCCACAAATCAACCATAAACTTTATAAATGACCCTCATATATAGCTTAATGGACGGCCAAAGGGGCGTGGTTCATCTGTTCCCATTCGAACACAGAAATTAAGAACGTCTCCGTATCTTGCTGTACTGCATTACGCGGGAAACTTGGTAAGTTGTCCACCTTTTTTTAATTGGTTTTTGAGTTGAATAAATATTTTAATAAGTTCTTTTCGTTTATTTTTTACATAAACCTTATAAATAAATTAATCTCATTTCTTTTGATGGAAAATAAAAATAATTATTGTGAGAGAAGAGGTTTTACCATTGTTAAAAAGGCACCTTCAGGTACACCTTATGTTTCATTAAATGAGATTACCAATGATGCATTTGATTCAGAGGTAACATTATACCTCTGTAATCATGGAAAAAATCCTTATCCCAAAGCGTTACATCCAACATTAAGAAATTGTCCAAAAGATCTAATTCAAGATAGTCTAGAAGCAATGATTTCTGATTCTAGGGAAATCATAGATTCATTTCAACCAGAAGGACCTATTGCAATTTATATTTCTGATCCTGCATGGAATGATATTGCAGAAGATTTTGTTAAAAAATATAAGAATGTTTAAGTTTTCTTCATATAATACTTCTGATGATACTCTTCAGCCTTATGGAACTCAGAAGCAGATACAATCTCTGTCACAATAGGTGAATTAAAATTCTTCTGCCATCTTTCCATAGATGCAATGGCCTTTTTTTTCTGTTCTTCAGAATGATACATAATTGCTGACCGATACTGTGAACCAACATCTGGTCCCTGTCTATCAGAAGTTGTCGGATTATGGTTTGCAAAGAACACATCTAACAATTTATCATACGAAATGATCTTAGGATCAAATTCCATAGTTACAGATTCTGCGCAACCAGTTTCACCGGAACAAACTTGTTCATATGTTACTTTTCCATCCTTCTTGCAGATTGTATATCCGACGATTACATTCTTTACACCTTGTGTTTCTGAAAAGAGTTTATCTGGTGACCAGAAGCATCCCATTGCAAATGTTGCTTTTTCCATGATTTGTGAGGTATGTTTCTATTTTTCTTAAATCTTTCCTCTTAAACCCAAACAGATTTCCATAACACTTTTAAATGAATTTCCCGCAATCTAAACTAAAATGAAGGTGGTTATTTTAGCAGGTGGTTATGCGACAAGATTGCATCCTATAACATTAGATCAACCAAAACCGTTGTTAAAGGTTGCAGATAAACCCATTGTTGAACATATTACAGACAAATTACAAGGTCTTGAGGTTGTTGACGAGATTTTTGTAGTGACCAACCAAAAATTTTTCCTACATTTTTTAGAATGGAACAATTCTTACAATTCACGCAAACGAATTAAAATTATTAATGATCTTACAACAAGTAATGAAGACAGATTAGGATCCATTGGTGATATTAATTTTGTCATCCAACAAGAAAACCTTAAGAACGATTTATTAATAATTGGTGGCGATAATTTATTCGAAGACAACCTTAATAATTTCATCAACCATTTCCAACAACACGGTTCAACAATTCTAGTGAATGATGTCAAATCTTTAGAACGTGCAAAACTCTTTGGTATCGTTACAAGAGATGATAATAATATCATTACAGAATTTATAGAGAAACCTGAAAACCCTTCTTCCACATTATCAGCCACCTTAATTTATGCAATCAAAAAAGATCATATTTTTTATATCAATCAAACAATTCAAAGTGGTTTCTCAGATAGAGCTGGAGATTTCATCAAACATCTTTCACAAAATGAATCTGTATCCGCATTAACACTTAACGGAAGGTGGTTTGATATTGGGACGTTAGAACTTCTTAATGAAGCAAACGAGGTATATCAAAATGAAAATTAGTATCTTTGGATCTGGTTATGTGGGTTTGGTAACAGGCTCCTGTCTTGCAAATTTAGGACACGACATTTTATGTGTAGATATAGACCAAGCAAAAATAAATACCTTACTTGAGGGAAATATTCCATTTTATGAACCAGGATTAAAAGATCTTGTTGCAAGTAACATCCAAAAAGGAAGATTGAAATTTTCAACTAACATGGAAGAAGGTGTCAATTTCGCAGATGTTATTTTCAATTGTGTTGGCACACCTGGTCAAGATGATGGAACGGCCGATTTAAAGTATGTATACGCAGTTGCAGAAAATGTTGGCAAATTTGCAAAGAACAAAAAGTATCTTGTGAATAAATCTACTGTGCCACCAGGAACTGCTAGGGAATGTCATATTATCATTCAACAACAGAACCCATTATCACAAGTTGAAATTGTGTCAAATCCTGAATTCCTTGCAGAAGGAAAAGCAGTGTATGATTTTACCCATCCTGATAAGATTGTCGTTGGTGCACGAGATTCATCTGCTTATGCCATTCTACGAAAAGTGTACACTGGCCGTGTAAGGTCTTACATTCCCTTCTTAGAAACAGATTGGGCAACAGCAGAAACAATCAAATATGCAAACAATTCTTTTCTAGCAACAAAAATTAGTTTCATTAACGAGATTGCAAACATCTGTGATAAAGTAGGTGCAGATGTAAAATTAATCTCACAAGCAATGGGTCTTGATTATAGAATCAGTCCAAAATTCTTACATGCAGGCATTGGATATGGAGGAAGTTGCTTTCCAAAAGATGTGCGAGCATTATATTCCACTGCAAAGAAACATGGTTATGACGCAAAGTTGTTAAAAGAAGTTGATGAACTTAACAAACGTCAACATGGAAAAATTTTAACAAGAATTAAAGAACATTTCAATGAAGATCTTATGGGAAAACGTTTTACAATATGGGGATTATCATTCAAACCTAAAACATCTGACATTCGGGAATCACCCTCATTAACAGTAATCAATCAACTTCTTGAACATGGTGCAGAAGTACATGTCCATGATCCAATTGCAATGCCTGAAATGAAAGAAGAATTTGGAGACAAAATTACATTTCACGAAAATATTTTAACCACCGTTGAAGGAAGTTCAGGTATTATTATTTTAACAGAATGGGATGAATATAGAAATGTCCATTTAAGTGAATTTGGAGACAAAATGCAACATAAAGTTATTTTTGATGGACGTAATATCTATGAACCTGAACTTGTCCATGAAGAAGGATTTACATATTATGGGGTTGGTAGACGATGAAAACATACTGTTTTCAAGTAGTCCCCCTTGAGGTCGGAATACGATGAAAATATTAGTAACGGGTGGTGCAGGATTTATTGGATATCATGTTTCAAAAGCTCTCTTGGAAAGAGGTGATGAAGTTGTCATTGTTGATAATATGAATGATTATTATGATGTCCAAATAAAAAAAGATCGTCTTAAAGATTTAGGATCAAATATTACTTTTTATAAATTAGATATTTCTAATTATGAAGCACTAGATATTGTGTTTCAACATCATAATTTTGATAAAGTTTGTCATTTGGCAGCGCAAGCTGGTGTGCGTTATTCTATTGAAAACCCGCATGCCTATGAAATGGCAAATGGGTTAGGTACCCTCAATGTTTTAGAATGCATGCGTCATCACAATGTCAAGGATTTAGTGTTTGCATCAAGTTCAAGTGTTTATGGTGGAAATACCATCACTCCTTTTTCAGTAGAACATAATGTAGATTCACCAATCTCTCTTTATGCCGCAAGTAAGAAATATAATGAGTTGAAAGCTCATGTATATCATAAGTTGTATGGTTTAAATTGTATTGGTTTACGATTTTTTACAGTCTATGGAAATATGGGTCGTCCAGATATGGCGTTATACAAATTTACTAAATCTATCCTTGAAAACAAACCAATTGACGTATTTAATAATGGTGAACATGAACGAGATTTTACGCATGTAAGTGATATTACACAAGGCATTTTACTTGCTTTAAATCAAGTACCTCTACATGGATTTCAAATTTTAAATTTAGGAAATAACGATACGATTCATTTAATAGATTTCATTGGCCATATTGAAAATGCAATTGGAAAAACGGCAGAAAAAAATATGTTACCTATGCAAAAAGGTGATGTGTATAAAACCTATGCAGATATAGAAAAAACAAAACAAATTCTTGGATGGGAACCTAAAACGAGGATTGAAGAAGGCGTGAACCAATTTGTATTGTGGTATAGGGAGTATCATAATATTTAATGAACATGGAACCACAAAAAATATGTTTAGTTGGATTGGGATACGTCGGTTTGCCTTTAGCAGTTGCATTAAACAAACATTTCTCAGTTGTAGGGTTTGATGTCAATGAAAAAAGAATCAATGAATTACAACAAGGAATTGATGATAGTAATGAAGTGTCCAATGAAGAATTAAATCATTCATCAATTCATTTCACCACCAATCCTACTGAAATGAATAATTGTAATTTCATCATTGTGTGTGTCCCAACACCTATTGATTTACATAAGAAACCAGATCTCAGTTACCTTGAACTCTCCTCAGAATTAATTGGAAAAAACCTTTCTGAAGGTTCAATTGTGGTTTATGAAAGTACGGTTTACCCAGGAGTTACTGAAGATGTTTGTGTTCCAA
>JABMOA010000119.1 GCA_013204355.1 Candidatus Woesearchaeota archaeon
AAGAAAAGGATCTTGATGAAGATTATTTGACAACCGAAGAATTTGAAGAATAAATTATTTATTTTTTATTGTTATATTTTATTAAAAAAATAGAAAAAAAAAGAAAAAAATTAAGCTGAAATTATTATAAATTAAGTATGATTCTTATTATTAATTTGCTAATTCAACGTTAACTGCTTTTGGACCACGGTCGCCTTCTTCTACATCAAAAGAAACTGCGTCGTTATCTCTGATACGTACTCCTTCTTTCAAACCAGTTTGATGTACAAAATACTCTTTACCATCATCTGATTGGATGAAGCCGAATCCTTTACTTTCGTTAAAAAATTTTACTGTTCCATTCATTTTACTATTTCTCCTAAAAATGTCTGCTTGAAAATTTTCATCTCCTTGCTTTCATTTACTATTTTTGTTTATAGACTTAGTAAACTAAACCTATTATCTGCTTTAAAATTCTGTTTATTTATAAACTTATGGTTGAATAGTGCTGATTATATCTCCATTTTTACATAATCTTTATATACTAGTAAACTAGCTTATTAATAATGGTTATTAATAGGAGAGTCACACCACAACGTAAATTAATACTTGAATATCTAAAAAGTGTACATACACACCCTACAGCAGAAGATATATTTCATGTTGTAAAAGAAAAATTTCCAAAGATAACTTTAGCAACTGTATATAGAAATTTACATATTCTTACAGAAAATCAAAAGGCGAATAGATTAGAATTAAATGGAAAATACCATTTTGATGGGGACTTAAAACCCCATTTACACTTCATTTGTGAAAATTGTAAAATTATCAAAGATTTATTTTTTGACGATATAAATAAATACTTAGCAAAAAAATTAGAAAAAACTAGTTTATCAATTAGAAATTTTAAAATACAATGTGAGGGAATTTGTAATCATTGTAGTTAAGGAGGAAATTAAAAATGGAAGAAAATAAGTTAGAAATAAATGCATTGGCGCCTGCGTTTGAAGCGCAAGCGTACCACAACGGACAAATAACTAAAATAACATCTGAAGAATTAAAAGGCAAATGGGTGGTCTTATTCTTTTACCCTGCAGATTTCACATTTATCTGTCCAACTGAATTAGGGGATTTAGCAGATCACTATGAAGAATTACAAGGATTAAACTGTGAAGTTCTTTCAATAAGTACTGATACAGTGTTTGTCCATAAAGCATGGCATGATGCATCTGAAACTATACGTAAAATTAAATTTCCAATGATCGCAGACCCAGTAGGAGAAATTTGTTGGAATTATGGAACCATGATTCCAGAAGAAGGTTTGTCATTACGTGGAACATTCATTATAGATCCTGACGGAATTTTAAAGTCATTTGAAATAAATGATAATTCTATTGGAAGGAGTTCAGCTGAATTAATACGTAAGATCAAAGCAGCTCAATTTGTTCGTGAGAACGGCGGAGAGGTATGTCCAGCAAATTGGCAACCTGGAAGTAAAACATTAAAACCAGGATTAGATTTAGTTGGAAAGATTTAAGATTAATAATAATGGAGGAAAATAAAATGACAGAACATGAATTTACATTACCAGAACTACCCTATGCATACGATGCATTGGAACCCCATTATGACAAGGAAACGTTAGAAATTCATCACACAAAGCATCATGCTGGCTACGTGGCAGGATTAAATGCTGCAATAAAAAAATTAGCAGAATGCCGTGAAACAGGTGACTATAGTTTAATCAAACATTGGGAACGAGAACAAGCTTTCCATGGAGCTGGACATTTATTACACAGTTTATTCTGGGAAAATATGAGGCCAGGATCTGATGAAAATAAAGCGTCTGGAGAATTATTAACAGGTATTGAAAAATCATTCGGATCTTGGGAAAAGTTTGAAGCACAATTTAAAGCTGCAACATGTGCAGTTGAAGGTAGTGGTTGGGGTGTACTTGCAAGTTGTCCTCATGGTTCATTACATGTATTTGCGGTAGAGAATCATCAGAAAGTATGGGTTCAAGGATTACAACCAATTATGGTTTGTGATGTGTGGGAACATGCTTACTATTTGAAGTACCAAAACAAACGTGCAGAATGGGTTAATAATTTTTGGAAATTAATCAATTGGAATAAAGTTTCTGAAAGATATGCCAAATGTGCTAACAAAGAAAATTGTGAAGAAAAATCTGAATAATTTTCTAAGTTTTTTTTCTTTTTATTTTTTTAATCCCTACTACCTTTTTCATAAATCCTTTTAAGTTCAAGAGTTAATGGTATTGCTGTTTCAACTTCTGGTACAAATTCCAAAACATCGTAATAACCCTCCTCATCAGGTTCACTTATTGCAACTTCAATAGGTTGGGGTTTCCAGTAGCCATGATATAACCCTCTTGAATCTTCATCAACAGAATTTTTTGTCACAAGATTCTCTATTGCAGCATAATTTTCTGGATCAAGAGGATTGATTGTTATATTTAATCTAGTTTTATTTCCAATGTAATGTTGTGTCCCTTCTATTGTTTTAAATGGTCCATCTTCTTCACCTAAGTAAATACTTCCTGAAACAACGCCTTCTAAATCAATAATGATGTGTGCATTACATTCTATTAATTCATCATCTATCTCGTATTTAAAAATTCCAATATAATGTTCTACCATTTCTTGAGTCATAAATGCCTTTTGAATGAATCTTCTATATAAAATATATTGTCCTTGTAAAAATATGATACAATATCCTCCATAAGTATTTAAAGAAATAGGCAATTTTTATGTTATGGAAAAATTTATCCCAACATCACTAAAAGAAGGACAAAGTTATTATGATAGCTTCACACAGTTTGATATCATTTTTGTAACTGGGGACCCCTATTATGATCATCCTTTAAATGGTGTTGCAATCTTATCACGTTTATTGAATGTAAAAGGTTACAAGGTAGGAATTATTGCCCAGCCAGAAACAAAAGAAGATTTCACTTCTTGTGGAAAACCTCGTTATTTCTTTTGTATAACATCAGGATTATTAGATTCCATGCTGGCAAATTATACACCCATGCTTCATAAACGTGAAAATGTTCTTGTGCCTGAACGTGCATTGATACTGTATACACAAAAAATTAAGGAATCTTTCAAAGATAGTATTACAATTATTGGTGGTGTTGAAGCTACGATTCGTCGTTTCACACATTTTGATTATAAAGAAAATAAATTACGACGAAGTATATTACAAGACAGTAAAGCTGATGTGTTAATTCATGGAAATGCAGATCGTACACTTCTTGAAATATTAAAACGTTTAAAGGAATTCCCTGAATTACCTTTTCAACATCTATCTTCTCTTTTAGATTGTCAAACCATTGATGGTCTTTCTTTTCGTATAAAGAAAAATGATATTAATAAGGATTTACGAAACCTACCAAGTTATGAGGATTGCGTAGAAGATCCAAAAAAATTTAGTTTACTAACAAGAACTCATTATCTTCTTCCAGATGATGCATTTATTGAACCATGTGGTCTTGGTTTTATTCAACATAATCGTCCATCACATCCTCTTACAGAACAAGAATTAGACCTTATTTATGAACAACCATTTACAAGAAAATTACATCCTAACTCTAAAAACTTTAATTTTAATTATGAAATGGTAGAACGCTTAGAGACTTCTGTTATTCTTGGAAGAGGTTGTTGGGGAAGCTGTAATTTTTGTGTTATTCCTCTTGTACAAGGCAAGGAAGTTGCAAAACGGAGCAAGGAAAGTATCCTTAAAGAAATTGAAACGCTTTACAAAAAAGGATATACAAAAATTAATGATTTAACATTACCAACACTTAATATGTATGGATCATCATGTAATCTTTACAACGTACCACAAATCATTTCCTCACCCATTATTAACGAAGATATTACCGTTTATAATAAAGAAAAATATTGTAATCAACAATGCGGGGGATGTCCTCAACGTGTCCTGCGTGACGATTTATACCCATTACTTGAAGGAATAGAAAAACTACAAAGGAAATATCCAGGAACATCATTAGAATTACGTAGTGCCATTCGTCATGATATTATCTTAGAACAAAAAGAATTATTTAGAAAAATCATGCAATTTACAACACGTCTAAAAATAGCGCCAGAACATATTTCTAACACTGTATTGAAGCAAATGAATAAAGGAACACGTGCACAATTTGAAGAATTTTTAGAAGAATATAAAAAAATAAATGAAGAGCAAGGCACACATAAAAATTTAGTCCCCTATTTTATTGCAGGACATCCCGGGAGTACAATGAATGATATGGAATTACTTCGTAAATTTTGTAAAGAAAAAGATATTTATGTGAATTTAACACAAGTATTTACCCCAACTCCTGGCACTGCATCAACTGCAGCTTATTACACTGCTGAAGACACATTCACAAAAGAAAAGATTCATGTCCCACGAAATTTCCGTGAGAAGAAAGATCAAAAGAATGTTCTTGTGGAAGATATAGAATTTTCAAAAGATGATGAGAGTGGGTAAATTGTATATTTTATTAACCTCTTGAGAATACTGATGATTTTTTATGAAAAAAAGTGATTTGTTACTTAATGGTAATTTGTATAAAAATATTTATAAAAAATAAATCATAAATAGATGAGATGGTAGAAATTAAGTTAACAAAAATCTGGATAGAAGGTATAAATGATACTACCATGTTACAAAACATAGTTTCAAATGAAGGGTATGATTCTGTTTTTGCAAGGGATACAGAAGTAGAATTGCTTGCGCCAGACGGTTCTAATCCTACATTTTGTGGGGTAGTATATCATAGGAGTGGAGATGATACATATGCTGCTTTAATTGCTTCTGGTGAAGGTGATCAAAGAAAGTTGGAGTTATATCATTGTGAATTAATTGCCTATAATACAGGACGAGGAAAAAAAGAATTTAAAAGAACTATTATCAAGGATTTTTAGTTCCATAAAGATTATTCAATTTTCTTAATTAAATCTTTGATGGCATCAAATCCTTTCTGCCAGAACGCTTCAGATGTTATATCAGCACCAACAATTTTTGCTATTTTTACAGGTTCACAACTACCACCAGCTTCTAACATATGAATTACCTTACGTGCGAAGGACGGTCCTTTTTCTTTATACATTTCATAGATTGCTAATGTCAATAAGTTTCCAAAGGCATATGCGTAACAATAGAATGGTGTGTGAAATATATGAGGGATGTATGCCCATTCATATTTGTAAATATCATCTACTTCAACTTTAGGACCTAATTGTTTCTTTAACATTTTTAAATAAACGTCTGACATCTCATCAATTGTTTTACCTTCCTTCATCATTTCATGCGCTTGAATTTCAAATCGTACAAAACCAGCTTGACGAGTTATAGAAGCATAAAGATCATCCAACTTTGTAAACAACATATTCTTAGCCGCTTTAGGATTATCCTTCAAGACCTTTTCTGATAACAACATCTCTGAAAAGATGGATGCAGTTTCTGCTAAAGGGAGGCATGCATCAGCCGTAAATTCAGTTTGCTTCATATTTGCAAGTGACATATGAATCCCGTGTCCCAGTTCATGCGCAAGCGTTGATACGTCGCGATATTTTCCTGTATATGATAATAAAACATATGGGGAGTGTTGCATTGTTGTTGGACAACAAAACGCGCCAGAACGCTTTCCTTTCTGGATATTAGAATGAACATGATTCTGATTGATAATATTAGAGGCAGCAGCATGAAACTCAGGCGCAAATCCTTCAAATGTTTCAAGTACCATATTTACAGCTTTATCGTAAGAAATTAATTCTTTTTCTTCCTTTAATGGTGCATAAATATCAAATCTTCTTAGTTTATCTAATTTTAATTTTTTTCTTTTAATTTCAAAGAATTTATGAAATATTTTTTCATTTTTTTCACAGACATTCAACAATGCTTGAATTGCAGCATCAGGGATATCATTCACAGAATTTCGAACATTAATAGGGGATGTATATCCACGTAAATTCACCGATTCTTCACGCCAATCGTTAATTAAATTTTTATAAATTTCGCCAATTAAATCTTTGTGTTCTTGGTATGGTTTGAATAATGCAAGATACGCATCTTTTCTTATCTTAGAAGAAGATGAACGTACAAAGGTCACCATCTCTTCTTGGGTACGTTTTTTTCCTTGAAAATCAAATGAAAATTTACTTGTTAATATTGTATAAATATTAGTTAATGCAGAAACACCAGTAGTGTCTTTAATATTAATTATTTTTTCTTCATTCTCTTCTAATGTGTGCTTTCTTCTTTTTCTGAGCATTTCAAAATGATAATGATACTTCCCAGATGCATCAATTAACTGTTTTGCCTTTTTATCTGACAATTTTTTGAACCATAGGCTGAAGAATATTAATTTATTACCTTGTTTCGTCAGAAAATTTTCAACTTTACTTGCTAATGCAGCCGCTTTTTGATCTTCAGCATTTGCAGACCATGCAAGGTGTGTAGATATCCCAAGTTTTGCTGAAATAATCCTTAAATCTTCTATCTCTTTAACAAACTCCATAAAATCTTTTGTAGAGGTAGAATTTGTTAATAATTTTCTTTTCTTTACTATATTATTAGTATGCTGTTCAATTGTTTTAAATGTATGATCAAGATTTTTTGGTGTGATTTCTGACAAGTCCCAAGGCGCAGTTTTATATTCCATGACATGTTATTAATATTACGCTTTTTAAGGATTTGGTACTTTGAAAGAGTAGTGGTTTAATCGCTGGATGTTTTGAGCATATCTTAAATATAAAATAAACTTGACTTATAAAATATTAAATGAATCATAATCTTAATGTGGTTCTGTTGACTGAAATATTTGTGATTAATCTATTTAATCAAAAAAGTTAAGTTTTATTCCTAAAAATGTTTTTAAAAACGCCTTAAATGAATGGGGTTATGGCAATAGGCCAATAGGTATCATTATTAACAGAAGGATTTGAAACTGCTGATCTTTGCCGAAAAATAAAATTACCTTTACAAAATCTTGTGGGAGAAAATCAGGCAAGATCCTACATTAATTTGTCCATAGATCTGCAATATTAGAGATTAATTATCGAAAACACAAATCAAAATTTGAAAGGGATCACTTATTACGCATTACAACAAGGTAGAAAATTAGAATTAGTGCGACATCCTTGGTAAAGGACCAGATAGGCAATGGATTGAGATATCTGATGGGCAAATATTCATCTGTCTGGGAAAAAGTATTGCCTGAATTATTTCCTAAGGGGAAATTGGAGAGTACTTGTAGAGCATACGCCAGATATTGCGATGAATTGAGCATTCCTGTAGATAAATTTATCTAAACTTCGCATAATATACATTATGCGCCCTTTATTTTCCTAATTTGTGAAGAGAACAGATTAGAACCCCTTATCTTGATTAGAAAGGTAGGGGTTTCTGGAAAAATGAGGCGTTTTAATTTGGCAAAATTAATTGATTTGATTAGACTTATTAATCCCAGAACATTTAATCAAACCTAGAAGGTTGTGGGATTTATGGAAGTTAAAAATCAATGCGTTTGATTAAAAAGTTAAGTTAATTAAATTGCAATCAGAAAACTTAGTTTGATTAATGATAACCATTTCAGTTTTGATAACTGATTAAATATTTTAGGCTTAAAATAATTAATTAATTTAATGAGAAAAATTAAAAAAGAATAAAATCAATGAAAAAAATAAAAAATTTAACCAACATAACTTAAATGTTTGTCATCTTGCACTTCTTCTGCATTTTGCTGCTGCTTCATAATACCTTTTAACTTCTGTTCAAACATCTGTGCTTGTTTCAATAAAGGTTTAGGATCTATTTTTAATCCTGTGTAAGAATCCAATGCTTGTATTATATGTGCAGCTGCTTTACTATCAGGCAATCCACTTCGTGCTTCTGCAAATAATGCAGTCAAAGGAGTCTTCGTAGATTTTGCAAGTAAAGCGCCCGTAACACCAACAATAATACCTTCCATTAATGGATGTGCAACACCATCCATACGTTTAGCCATATTTTTTGCATTTGAATAATAGAACACACGCCCAGCTTCAGCTGTTGGTGAGCCAACACCCTCTAATGAAATGATTTCCTTAGCTGACAATTCTTTTGCTAATTCACAAATAACTTCAGCCACTTTCCACCCCATATTTTTACCAATATTAATAGCATGGACCAATACAAGATTATTTGCTTTATTGTAATGAATGGAAATAGGTTCAATCACTTTATTTTGGTGGATAGCAACCATTGCAGGAATGTCATCTATTTCTATAATTCCTATTTTTTCCGTCTGTAAATGCTCCATTAAAAATTCTGTTGCTATCGTACCTATTAAACCAAATCCGGGAAACCCTTCAATGATTGTTACATTTTTTGGTTTTTTTGTTAGAATTAATCTCATTAGTATCACCTTTCTTTTTTAGTTTAAGAAATGTTTTTGGTATATAAGTGTTTTGATAATTGTCTCCTGTATTCCTACTAGAGTATTTTATTTAGATAACTATAGGGTAGTTTATTTATATATTTGAAAAATAATAGTATTTCATTTTCAATATATAAGGTATTGTTTACAATAAACCACTCCTGACCCTAAAAAAGATTGATTGATTTATTACATCAAACTCGCGGGACCTACAACAGATACTTTTATAATCTATTGATTTTATATATTGCATAATGGCAGCAAAACCAAAAAAAACACAAAAAGTTAGACTTGATTATAATATTGACAAAGAGGTCTATGATGACTTTGTAAGGAATAGTAGCAAAAAAGGTTATGCCCCAAATGTCATTGTAGAGATACTTATGAAAAAATTTAACGACAATGGACAACTTTAGAGAAAATAAAAAATCCACCCCTAACAATTATTCTAAATAACTAATCTCCCATCTAAATATTTTTATAGGTGTACCCCTCCCATAAATTTATGAAGATTACAAAGACACAACGTCTTATATTATTTGCATTAGGACAGTTCTATCACCAGCTAAATCAACCATTAATTGCAAAGCCAATTAAAGTGAGGACTTCCAAGATTGCGTTTATTACATTCGTATCTCATTCCACAATTGTGATTAAACAGCAAAGAGCACTTTATAAAAATCTTGAAACGTTAGAGGATAAGGAATTAATCAGTTACGGAGGGAGCATGATTACATTTACGCCAATAGGTTTGGCCATTTTAGATCAAATCAACAAGGAAGTAAATCAATTTGTGAAATTGCAGGAATTTTTCAGGAATTCAAAACAATCTAAAGAGATCCAGACTATCATTAAAGATTAATATAAACATTATTTTGAACTTCTCCCAGGGAAAACTTTATAAACCAACCATCAATTTAGCTATTTATAATGGAATTCAATGCTGTAGAAGAAACTAAAACAAAACTTGTTTTTGAACTTAAAGGTGAAACACACACATTCTGTAACCTGTTAAAAAAATCTTTACAAGAGGTTAATGGCGTAGAAACTGTAAGTTACAAAATTGACCACCCTTTAATTGGAATCCCAACATTTCTTATTGAAACAAAAGGTATTGATCCTAGGAAAGCAATAAAAGAAGCACTAAAATCTATGAAAAGTCAGGCACAAGATTTTGCAAAAGAAGTTAAAAGTTTGTAATCACAAATTATATTAACTCCTTGTCTTTCAACAATATATGCTCACTAAAAGCACACTTCTGAAGTACTATAAACGTCCTGACATCCAAGAGGAAATTATTAAGCATGCGCGCGATAAAGAGGTTGGAACGAGATTTGACACATATTTTGGTAAGCGGCCTGATGTTTTAAATTATCCTCAAGACGTATTTGATTTTGCGAAAAAAGGTTTAACGTCGTTACATGCTTCTGAAGAGCGATGGCAGAATCCGTTGAATATACATTCTGATATGAAACGTAAAGAGATGGATGCTGAGAGGATTGGATGGGATTTAGTATTGGACATTGATTGCCCATTCATGGAATATAGTAAAATTTGTGCAGATTTGATCATCAAATTTTTAGAATTTAACGAGGTGAAAGATGTTTCTTGTAAATTTTCTGGCAATAAAGGATTCCATATTGGTGTTCCTTTTGAAGCGTTTCCTGAACGTGTGGGTGAAATAATCACAAGTGAACAATTCCCTGAATTCCCTAAAAAGATCGCGTTGTACATTCGTGACCATATTGAAGATGAATTGGGAAAAAGGATTATGGAGTTAGAGGGAAGTTTCGGCAAAATTAAGGAAAAAGTTGGTCTTGCAGAGGAAGAAATCATTCGTTACGTAACAAATCCCCTAGGAGGCAAAATTGCGAAGCTTAACGTCGATAAATTTTTAGAGATAGACACTGTATTAATTTCATCAAGACATCTTTATAGGATGCCCTACTCCTTACACGAAAAATCAGGTTTGGCAAGTTTGCCAATAGATCCTAAAAGGGTAATGGAGTTTGAGAAACCTATGGCAAATCCTGATACTTTAAAGGCTTCTGGATTCACATTTCTAGGTCGTGAAGCTTATGGAGAAAGTGGGACAAGGTTGTTGAAAAATGCGTTAGATTATGCTGCGAAGGTTGATGAGAAGAGACAGATTGAAACAGAAAAGCAATTTCAAGAGGTAAAGTTAGAAAATCCGATTCAAGAGGTTTTCTTCCCACCTTGTATCAGAAAGGCGTTATTAGGTATGGAAGATGGTAAGAAGCGAGTATTATTTGTAATGATGAATTATTTGGGTAAAGTTGGATGGTCTAAACCAGAGGTAGAGAAATATTTGATATTATGGAATGCAAAAAATCCTGAGCCCTTACGAGAAGGATATATTCGTGGCCAGATGCATCATTATAAAGCTGGTGAAAAGTTACCGCCTAACTGTGATAATGCAGCGTATTACACAGATATGGGCATTTGTCAGCCAGACATGTTATGTAAACATATTAAGAACCCTGTCAATTATACAATGACACGTTGGAAAAGACATTTACGTGATTTAAAGATGCAGGAAGATGGCCGTAAGAAGAAAAGGGTTGTTGAGGAGAAGGATGGACCGAATCAAGAGAATAAAGTGATGATTGATGAGAAAAGTGGTGTTGAAGTTACTATTGAATCTAAGAAGGAAGAGGAATGATATCCTTTAATTAACCACAAGCAACAAAACTAACGTTTTGAGCCATCCTAACCCAAAGCTTTATAAATAACCTGCTTCTCTTTTCAATATTCAGCCCGAGTTCACGCGTATAGGGTAGACAAATGTGAATTCTCTGAAATATTAAACATGGTAGAAAAACAAGATAATTTTAAACATATTGTACGGGTAGCAAATGTAGATGTACCTGGAGAAAAAGCAGTTAAGATTGCGTTAACCAAAATTAAAGGTGTTGGTATGCAGTTTGCAGGTATTGTATGTACATTAGCTAATATTGAGAAAAATGAAAAAGTGGGTAATCTTTCTGATGATCAAATTATAAAATTAAATGATATTGTTAAAAATCCTCAAACTGCTGGCATGCCTATATGGATGTTAAACAGACGTAAGGATTATGATACTGGTGAAAATAAACATCTTTTAACAGGTGATTTAGCTTTTACCCTTGATAATGATTTAAAGCGATTAAAGAAAATTAAAACATTACGTGGAGTACGTCATGGAAAGAAATTACCTGTGCGTGGTCAACGAACACGTTCAAACTTCAGGAAAACCAAAGGAAAGGTTGTTGGAGTTAAAAAGAAAGGTGTTAAGAGATAAGTAAAATGGGACAACAAAAATTACAAATTTTTGAGCCCCATTTTGATATGAGATAAAAATGGGAGATCCAAAAAAATTACGGAAAAAGTACGCAACACCAAGACATCCTTGGATTAAGACTGCAATAGATGCAGAAAAAATTATTACAAAAAACTTTGGATTACGTAAAAAGCAAGAAATTATGATTGCAAACTCATTTTTAAAAAAATACAAGAATATCGCAAAAAGATTAATTGCTTCAAAAACGGAACAATCAGAAAAGGAAGGGGCTCAAGTTCTTGGGAAATTACAAGGTTTAGGTTTATTAACACCTGAAGCAGGATTAGATCAAATACTTGGTTTAAATGTAGAGAGTATTTTAGAACGAAGAATTCAAAGTGTATTATTTAGAAAAGGTTTAGCACGAACCATGATTCAAGCACGTCAATTTATTGTCCATAGGCATGTTGCGATTGGAGATAAAGAAATCACATTTCCATCGTATTTAATTACATTAGAAGAAGAATTACAATTAAGTTTCAGAGGAAAATCTGCATTATCAAATGAAGATCACCCTGAACGAAAAAATGAAGCTAAACAAATTCACAAGGAAGCTGAAGCAGTAAAGCCAATTAAAGAAGAAACATCTGAAGAAGATGAAAGTATTCCAAAAGATGTCATTGAAGATATTGCATTAAGTAAAAAAGAATTAGATGAGGCAATTGTAGAATGAACCCAGCTCCACAAAATAATAGCAGTAGAGGACCTCCACGAAGGAAACCTGATCCAAATCAATCAAGACCTCCACAAAGATTTCAGAAAAACATGAGGTGGGGTATTGCACATATTTATTCTTCATATAACAATACAATTATTACAATTACAGATATTACTGGAACCGAAACAATTGCACGTTCATCTGGTGGACAAATTGTGAAGGCTGACAGATTAGAAAGTTCACCTTCGGCTGCAATGGGTGCTGCACGAAAAGTTGCGGAGATTTGCAAAGAGAAAGGTATTAATGGTTTATATGTTAGAGTTCGTGCGAAAGGTGGCCATAATGGTCCTAAAACTCCAGGCCCTGGAGCACAAGCTGCAATAAGAACATTCTCACGTATCGGTTTAAGAATCGGTAAAATTGAAGAAGTAACACCAGAACCGCACAATGGATGTAGAGCGAAAGGTGGTCGTAGAGGACGTAGAGTTTAAAATATGAAAATTGAAACACTTCAAGAAATGAAAAAGGACGGAAAGTTAACTTTCTTAATGAAAGGAACAAACGAAGTGTTTGCAAACACTATACGTAGATTAATCATTGAAGAAGTCCCTACATTAGCTGTTGAGGATATTGAAATTAAAGAAAATGGTTCAGCATTATTTGATGAAATGCTTGGATTACGATTAGGATTACTTCCAATTAAAACAGATTTAAAAAGTTACAGGCTTCCAGAAAATGAAGCTGAAGTAACTGAAAAAAGTGCACGTTGTACACTTCAAATCAAATTAAAATCATCTAAAAAAGGAGATGTCTTAGCGAGTGAAGCTGAAAGTAGCGATCCTAAATGTATATTTGTACATGAAGATATGCCTATTGTACGATTATTAGCAAAACAAAAACTTGATGTTACTATGACTGCAGTAATGGGTCAGGGTAAAGAACATGTGAAATGGGCACCTGGTTGGGCATTTTATAGAAAAGCTGGAAGTATCAAAGTTGGAAAAGTTGATGTTGATGCATTAGCTAAAATTAATTCAGATGGCGTTTTTAAAATCAGTAATGGAAAAGTTACTGTTGATGAAGATAAAGTCTATCAAAGTTATTTATTAGAACAATATGATGCATTAGAAGGTATTGATGTATCATACTCAGATGATATTGTATTCAATTTAGAAAGTTGGGGACAATTAAGTACAAAAGAAATTTTATCACAATCAGCAGAGATCTTAATTAACAAAGTTGAAGAAATGGAGAAATTAATTTAATGAAAGGTACAACAAACTATGAATTAATTGAACTTTTAAAAGCTTTAGAACCTAAAGTAGTTGAAAGTCCATTTTGGAGAAGAGTTGTAAAAGATTTAACGAAATCATCTCGTCAACGTAGAAGTGTTAATGTGTATAAAATTGATAAATATGCACGAGAAGGTGAAACTGTTTTAGTACCAGGTAAAGTATTAAGTTTAGGCGAAATGAGTAAGAAAGTTGATGTTGCTGCGTTTAATTTCTCAGCTGAAGCTAAGAAAAAGATTGAACAAGCAAACGGTAAAATTATGACAATCTCAGAATTATTACAACAAAATCCGGAAGGTAAAAAAGTGAGGATTTTAGGATGATAAAAATGACATACATTTTTAGCATACCAAAAACCAGAGGTTTTTCAGTATGAAGGTTTACAACGGCGAAGGAATGTTACTTGGACGACTTGCAACATATATTGCAAAAGATGCTTTATTAGGTGAAGAAGTAAATGTTGTAAATTGTGAGAAGATGATTATCAGTGGTAGGAAGGTAGCTACATTAAGTAATGAAAAAGTTCGTAGAGCACGTAAAGGATATCCTTTAAAGAGTGCAAAACGTATTAGGTTATCTGACAGGTATGTTCGTAGAGTTATCAGAGGTATGTTACCATGGGATACAACTCGTGGTAGAGAAGCTTACAAAAGAGTCATGTGTTACACATCAATTCCTGCAGAGTTTGAAGGAAAAGAATTTATCACAATTGAATCAGCATCAGCACGTAAATTACCAACCTTAAAATATATTACAGTTGGTAATTTAATTAAACATTTATTAGGTGGTAATGAAGAATGAGTAAAGTAATACACACACAAGGAAAACGTAAAATGGCTGTTGCACGTGCAACTTTACGAGATGGTAAGGGAAACGTAAAAATTAATGGTCAATTTTTAGGTAATTATGGTACAGAGATCTCACGATTACGTATTCAGGAACCTTTAGTATTAATTGGTGATGTTGCAAAGAAAGTTGATATTGACGTTACAATCATTGGTGGCGGAGAAAATGGTCAGGCTGATGCAGCAAGGTTAGCTATGGCAAGAGCTTTAGTAATTTACGATAACAAATTTAAAAAGACCTTTGATGACTATGATAGGTTATTATTAGTAGCAGATGTGCGACGTAAGGAAGTTTGTAAACCAAACGATTCCAAAGCTCGTGCAAAGAGACAGAAATCTTACAGATAGAATGGTAAAAGATAAAATTACAGTAAGTAGAATTGGAAAGGACATATCAGCATTAATTTCATTTAGAGGGAAGTATGTTGAACCAGTAAATGGTCTAACAATGGATGAGACCATTGATCGAACAAGAATGGCTGTTGTTGGTGCTCACTTTCGTGGATATGTTGTACCAACCTATGATCATGTTAATATTAATCTTAAAGGTTTAAGTGCTTCTGAAGGAAGTTATTTTGCAAAAGGTATGTCTACAGTTTACAAAGGATTTTCTTTAAAGGGAGGTTCACAATGATTATCCCAATTAGATGCTTTACATGTGGTAAACCAGTTGCTCATTTATGGGAACGATATAACAATCAGTTAGAGAAAGGCGATTCTGCGAAGAAGGCTATGGATGATGCTGGTTTAGAAAGATATTGTTGCCGAGGATTATTCATGGGTCACGTTGATTTAATTGATACTGCTGGTGCTTTTAAGAAATCTTAGATTATTTTTTATATTATTTTGTTAGTTCTTTTTTGGTATGATTTTATTTACAACATTTATTCTAATCCAATTAATAAACAGAAAAGTAAATACTGAATTTAAGAATAATGATAAGAATGGTCTAACTTGTAATGTGAATCTGAATGGATACAAGATTAATGATAAGATGATTGCGATTATTGAAGCTATGAGGAGGAGTTTAGATATCTGTTTGATCTGTTTACGCATGATGCCATAAGATTTCTCTACAGCCTTTAAAACACGTAATTCTGATGCGAATGATGCGAAGGTGATAAATAGAAGAATCAGATAAAGTATAATTCCAAAGAGGTTGATGTATAATGTACTTATATCAATTAAAGATTGTGGGTAGATACCAGATCCAATAATTGAGTTGTAAAAAGTTTCTCCAATATATGTGATGATTTGTAAAAGAAGTATTCTTACGAGGAAAAATGCAAAAAAGAAGATTGCTGTTGGAATGATTAATTCCAATACTAATAGAAACCATTTATAGAAGGGAATGAATTTATTCTGTAATTGTTTCCACACATAAGATCGTGAAAGTGTGATTGCGAGGATTGTAAGGATGATGAAAATAATAATGCCAACTAAAAAAGTTAGAAGGTCTGTTTTAAATGCTTGTACTTGCTCAATTGGTGCTGTTAGTAAGAAGTTTTGTAAGCCTTCTAGAGTTTGCCCTTGTAATACAGAAGATACCTTATCCATCCAAAAATTGCTTGATACAACGAATATAAGGACCAGGCCCCAGAATGTGGCAAAATCTATCGCAAATGTTTTGAGGAATGTTTTGTCCAGTTTGAAATAAGAGTTTATATTTACCATGATGAATCAATTGTTACTTTACCATTATTTACGGAAACAGATTCAGTTGCAGTATCAGATGTGAATATAACGGTTCCGATTTCTGCTTTTTTGATGGTGTAGCAGACATCACTTATTGGGTGTGTGGTATCCCATGTTTCTGCCTTTCTATTTAATGTAATTGGTGCTTTAACCCATGCAATACAAACTTGTACATTTTCATAATCTTGATCGCTGTAATGTGTGATTAAATTCTTATCAGTTTCGCCGTTTTTAAGTTTGATAGTTTTGTCGTTTAATCTTTTATCACCAAGTTTTAAATTGAATTCTACAGCAGATGATTCATCGCCATATGGTGTAAATGAAATATCTGAAGGTGCTGTTACACCCCAACTGATTTTATAGAAGAATGCTTGGACTGGTGTTTCATCACCTTCTTTATTATAACAAAAACTATCATCTGGATTACAAAACAATTTTCCAGGACAGACAAATTCTTCTTCTGCTTCTTTATCTAAATTATGCATACATAATAAAGGTGTTTTTTCTTCAAACATTTCTGCTTGAATCGCTGCAACTGGCATAAAGTCCGTACCTGTAAGCCCACCAGGACGTTCAATGAATGCGAACCCATCTTCTTGAACATCTGAAGCTGTTTCATAACAAAATGACGATTCCCAATAATCTTCACTTAGAATGGAACCTGCAAACCATCTGTCAATATCTGTTGCAAGTTCATTTGCGTACGCATCACCAACTAATGCGTTGGAGATTGACGACCAGCCACTGAAACCATTAAGGATTTGACCACCTGCTTTCTGCCAAGTTTGTTGGCCTGCAAAAAACATACCGAGGTTTTTATCACTTTGTGCGCTTTCTATTGTTGTTTTACATGAAGCATCATTATTACAAATAGTGGCGATTGTTTGTGCATTTTTATTTGTACATGGTTTAGATGTACATACAAATTTATTATCGGTACTAAAAAATGCGTCAGAACATTTCTTTGTTGCTGGATTACATTTGTATCCAACCCCCTCATCAATAAAGTTAAAGAATCCAATTTGATTTGTATTATATTCACGAACTCCTGTTTTATAGTTAGTTCTCATTTCTGTATAATCAGCTGTTAGTATTTTATATCCTACTTGTTTTTCATCTGACTCTAAACCTTTATCACAATTTTGATCACATGTCTGATCAACAAGTATTGGAATAGTTTCTTCATTTTGTCCTTTGATTTCATATTCTAATTTTTGTGAGTATTTACCATCTTTCTTACCATCAACAGTAGCTACATACGGAACAGCATCGTAAAGATTTGATCTTGCATCATATAATGCTCTTCCTGCAAAATCTCCTGATGTCGTTGTCAAACAAGCTGTGTCTTTCTTACAAGTTCCTGTTGCAGTTTCCCAATTTTCTGGTTTGTTTGGTTGATAAGGTATGCCGTTTTTTGCTGTAACAGTTATAACATCTTTTCCTTTTTCATCTTTTTTAACTTCTTGTGTGTACACT
>JABMOA010000120.1 GCA_013204355.1 Candidatus Woesearchaeota archaeon
ATATTTGTCTTTTTTAAACCAGGACCCTGAATAGTTGTATGCCCATAAGGATTATCATAACGATCTATTTTAAATGTTTCGTGAGTATCTCCTCCTTGTTCTGAAAGGTTACCATAATCAATTCTAAATGCTCCATCATAACCTCTTTTTTCATTACCATAAGGTTTAATTTGACCAAAATCATCTCCAGTCATAATTTGAGTACATCTACCACAACTACAACCATCTCGATGTCCAGAAATCGCACCAAACATTGAGCTATAGCCTGTTACATTTTCTTCAATTCCTGAAAACTCACGTTCAATTGCGTTATAGTTATTCTTTATATCTATTCCCAATAATGTTTCTAATAACTCACTCATTTTATTTTTTCTCCAAAGAATATTTCTTTGAAGTAAGAATACAAAGGCGTTATATAAAATGAGTATATATACGGTATCTACTTTTATTTAATCATTAAATTCTATTTCTTTCCCAAATCTATATAAATACCCTCCCAATATTCATACAATGACACTGAATTGGTTACAAATCCAGGATAACTGGCAGAAGAAATGGGCAGATGCTAAATTAGGTGTTGCAACAGTTTCTGACAAACCTAAATTCTTTATGATATTTGCCTATCCAGGACCTTCAGGATATCCCCACGTTGGACATATGCGTGGATACTCATACGCAGACATGATTACAAGGTACGAACGTCTCCAAGGAAAAGAAGTATTATTTCCAGTTGGCATGCATGCGTCTGGAAACTTAGCATCAGGATTCGCAAATAAAGTAAAGAATAAAGATGAACATTGGATTACATATCTTAGAACAAATGGTTGTTCTGAAAAAACTATTCCAACATTAATTACACCAGAAGCGGTGATTGAATATTTCAATGAAGTGTATGTAGAAGATTATTTTAAGAAATTTGGATTCCTTTGTGATTGGGATCGTTACACATGTACCACATGGAAAGATTATGAAAAATTTATTCAATGGCAATTTTTAAAATTACAACAGAAAAATCTTCTTGTACAAAAACCATACTTCGCAACAGCATGTGTCGTTCATGGACCTGTAGCCGTAGATCCTTCAGAAACAGATATTTCTAAAGGAGGAAAAGCAGAAAAGCAAGAATACACATTATTAAAATTCAAATTTGGCCATGATTACCTTGTTGCAGCAACATTACGACCAGAGACAGTGTATGGACAAACCAACCTTTGGGTGAACCAAGATGTTAAATATGTCAAGGTAGAAGTTGAAGGTGAACATTGGATCATGTCAGAACAAGCAGCTGAAAAATTACGATTTCAGAAAGATGATGTTATGCTCAAAGAAGAAATAGATCCTAAAGATTTGATTGGAAAAACGGTAATTGCACCAGGGATTGATAAAGAAATTCCAATTTATCCAGCATCCTTCGTAGATGCAGATGTAGGTTCAGGAATTGTAACCTGTGTTCCATCCGATGCACCTTACGATTACATTGCATTAAAAACCTTAGAAGGAAATCAAACACTACAAGATAAATATAACTTAAATGTAAATGTCACATTAATTCCAATTATTGAATCAAAAGGTTATGGTGAATTTCCAGCACAGGAAATTGTGCAGAAGATGAACATCACCTCTTTAGAAGATCCAAAACTCAAAGATGCAACAACTGAAATTTACAAAGTTGGCCATCACACAGGTGTCATGCGAAAAAATTGTGGCATCTATACAGGTAAGAGAGTTGAAGAAGTAAAAGAATTAGTGAAACAAGATTTATTAAAAAAACATAAAGCAGATGTCTTCTATGATTTATCAGAAGAAGTAATTTGTAGATGTGGAGAAAAAGTTGTTATTAAACGGATTGATGACCAATGGTTCATTAAATATTCTGATCAAGAATTAACAGATAAAACAAAAGAACATGTTGAATCTATGAACATCTATCCAAAGGAATACAAAGAAAATCTTCCTGGCATTTTAGACTGGTTCCAAGATAGAGCATGCGTTAGATTAGGAAATTGGCAAGGAAGCAAATTACCATTTGATGAAAAATGGATTGTTGAACCAATTGCAGATTCCACATTATATCCAATGTTTTACATTATCTCTAAATATACAAAAAACGGCACATTAAAAGTAGAAGAATTAACGGAAGAATTTTTTGATTACGTTTTCTTAGGAGAAGGTTTACCTGATAAATCTTGGAAACAAATCAAAGATGAATTTGATTACTTCTATCCACTAGACCTTAACCTAGGTGGAAAGGAACATAAAACAGTTCACTTTCCTGTATTTTTAATGAATCACGTTGGCATCTTAAAAAAACAAGATTGGCCAAAAGGAATTTTTATTAACAGTTGGGTCACTGGAAAAGGAAGTAAGATTTCTAAAAGCAAAGGTGGTGCAGAACCAATCCCACAAGCCATGGAGAAATATGGTGTGGATGCAATGCGACTTTACTATGCTCATATTGGATCACCACATGCAGATGTCGTGTGGGATGAACCAGTTGTGTTAAATTATAAAAATCAACTTGAAAAATTATATACATTGATTGAAACACTTCATGAATTAAAAGGCCAAGAAAAAATAATTGATCTATGGTTAATTTCACGTATGCAACAACATCTTAAAGAAATTAATAAATCTATGAAAGATTATTCTCTAAGAGAATTAGCATCAACGGTTTATTTTACAATTCATGAAGATTTACGATGGTACATCCGTAGAGGTGGAGAGCAGAAAAAAGTCATCGATGAAATAGTGTCAATCTGGTTACGATTAATGAATCCGATCACTCCTCATTTAAGTGAAGAATTGAATCCTACCAAAAATTTAATCTCATCCTCTTTGTGGCCAGAACTAGACGAATCAAAAATAGATCTCAAAACAACAGCTGGAGAAGAACTGATCAAAACAACAATGGATGGGATGCGAAGTGTCATGAAACTTGCAAAATTAGAAAAACCATCTAAATTTACATTATTTGTATCAGAGAATTGGAAGTATAGATTGTTTACAACATTAAAAGAAAAAATTCAAGAAACAAGAAACGTTGGAGACATCCTGAAAGTTATTCTTGCAGATGAATCCTTGAAACAACATGGTAAAGATGTAGCTAAAATTGTGCAATCCACATTGAAAGATGTTTCTAAATTACCTTTAATTGTAACCTCACATCATGAAGAATTATTGGTTATTGAAGATGCACAAAATTTCTTATCAAAAGAGTTTGATTGCGTTATTGAAATTATTTCAGATTCTGATCATCCCAAAGCTAAAGCGGCTTCACCTGGAAAGATTGGTGTGTTAGTGGAATAAATTTAACTTGTTGATAAATAGTGTCTTCTTTGGGGGGTAACCCATGTACCTTGTAATAAGCTCGGTTTCTTTTTTTCAACACCAAAATCTTGACTGTTAAAAGAATCTGTATATACACAAGGATCACAAGACATCACAATAGTTTCAAGGGGTTGGTTGGTGTATGTATCTTCGTTTGCTTCTACACCAGACTCTTTGTCTTTAAAACCTAAATTATTTATGGGGATATAAACTCTTACATTTCTTTGTAAAGGTATTTCTCCGCTAAGAGCTCTTTGAGTAATTTCAATGACATCACTGATTTCCCTTTTTTTAGGTTCAGGGTGACAAAGTGAAACTAATGGTCTTAAGATGTCTGGATTATAATCAGTCCTTGTTAAGACTTTTTGGAATAATGTTTCAAAATCATCCGATTTGACATTAAGAACTCCCAAATAAAAAAGATCTTTTTTTGAATAATCAAGATAAGGTAATTCTCCAACTAATCCTTGGATATACATCGCTCCCGCTGAATATGCATCTGAACGATGAGTAGGTAATGATCCAGCTAATAATTCTGGTGCTAATAACCCTAATGTCCCTGTAATGCTATCATTAATTCTTTCACTCATTAAATTTTTTGTATCCCTTCCAACATTTAAAGAATCTATAATATTTCTATAAAATTCTGCATTTCCAAAATCTATTAATTTTGAATTATTATCACTTAAGAGAACATTTTCAGGTTTAATATCACCATGGATAATTCTTTTTTCTCTCAGAATTTCTTGGGCTTTTGAAATATCATATGCAACTTTAATAAATTGTTTTGGGTAAATTAATCCTGTCAACACAACGTTATGATTTCTCTTTTTTACTAAAGGCATTTTACCTCTTAATGTTTCTCCAGGAAGATATTCAGCTGAAAATTCTACATAGAAATCACCTCCTAAGAAGAAGAATTGTCTATCCATATTTGTATCTGGATTATTAATGATTTGTTGAAAGTTTCTTTCTCCTTTTAACCTTCTTAGGGTTTCATATTGAAAAACACCTTTTTGTAGACGTAATGCATCATGGTTATTACTAATTCTAATCCTTTTACTATTACCATTGTAATCTTCACCTATCAAATGATATTGTGGCCCATTAGTATCTACCGTTAATTCATAATCTACAGATTTAAACAATTTGAAATTGTCTCCATTACGGATGGGACTTGAAGAGATTTTATCAACTTTTCTTACAATTCTTCTTCCTTCTTCAGTAACATATCCAGAATCAAATATTGCGCCAAATCCACCGCTTCCAATAACTTCTAACTTATGGAAGTGATAACTATCTGGGAGAATTAGTTCTAAATCTCTTGTTTTTTGAGATAGTTGTTCACATAATTGATTATTATTATTATTATTATTATTATCCATGGAGATTTTATTTTAAGGTGGCTCTTTATAAAGC
>JABMOA010000121.1 GCA_013204355.1 Candidatus Woesearchaeota archaeon
AATCGTATTCCACGCCTTCTTTCACAAGCGTTCCTTTTTCCAATTCAACAAATTTTGACATTTTTCCATAACCTCCTTTGGTTTCGCTTTAAATTCTAGAACTAATTCTCTTGTGACAGGAATAGAATCAAGATTATAATCAACCGTATCTACAAAACTCCAATTGATTTCTTCCCCAGCTTTAATGGTCTTCTTGAGCCACATCAAATCCTCAACAGCCACAGGACTTTTCTCTTCATACTTTGCAATAATCTTTTTCCTTAGTTCTTTCCAGCTAATCATGGGGTTGATAAAATAAAATGGAGTTATATGACATGTGTCATTTGGTCATAAATTAGAATTAGTTTTAATCTTAAATCTCTTGATCCAACATTTTTTCCCACACTTTTTGTAACAGATGTTCTATATTCCCCTTACCTTTAATGTGACAATTTGTTTCATCCACAATATTAAACTTCCAAGGAACGTACGCAAAATCATTTCCATTTTGTTTAACTATGGGTTCATTAAAAATATTCTTATCCGCTAACCGTTTCGTTGCTTGATAGGCAGAATTACTATTCTTCATTGTTCTTATTTTCTTATACATACCTTGAATTGTGCCTTCTTTCTTAAGATAAGCTAAAATCTTAAATGTCGTTGGCGTAAAATTTCCTTTGTTAGAAGAGTTCCATTTTTTAACAGTCTTAAAAGGATCTTGATTATTTAACCATAACAATTTTTGATCGTTTACTAATTCTTTAATATAAGGTTCATAATTATAATCACCTTTTTTAATCATAAAATACATTAAAGCAACAATAAAGAATCCAACCACAACAACCTTTAATGCTGCAATCAATCCCCCATTAATCAAAACAATTAAGAGTGCAATACCCACACTAAGAAATACTACAGCCATTTGAAGTGTTTTAAATGGATTCAATTCAAAACCGAAACCTTCTCCTAAATATTCTTGAATTTTCTTTTCAGTAACTCTATATGTTGGCATACCCATATTAGATGGTTCATACTTTAAATATCTTATGACTACTGTCACGGTTAAACGTGACGCCAGTCATATATCCCTAGAATTCTTCTAAATTCACATACAACTGAGGTGAATAAACATGAATGGAATAATAGGAAATGAAAAAGGCATCTTAATACCTTATGAGAAATATTGTAAAAAAGTAGGTGTCCCTAAAGGATATTTTTTGGAAGATATACAAAGTAATAGTTCCAATGTAATTTATTATTATATGGCAGAAAAGGAGTGTTGCATATTGAAAGATGGTTTATTCATAGTTAAGGAGGATTATAAAAGAGTGATTATGAAAAAAACGAAAAAGGATATTGAGAAGAGCTTTGGATTTAAATTTCAACAATCCCATCATAGTATTTGTATTAGGGATAAGAATGGAATCATTGAACGTCATGGTTTTCCCATTCAAATGTTGAATGTGATATCACAAGAAGATAAAAATTTGTTTGTCTGGATATCTCAAAATGCCCATTATTATGAGGAAGAGATGTTTGTGGAGATTTGATTTTTTTTTGTTTTTAATCTCCTCTATATTCTATTCTAAGAATCTGATAAGTGAACCAACAACCATGACCATACTACCGAAATTATAATAAAAACTACTTAAATAAAACATTAACCGAATATAATCATGGAATTCTTTTTCATTGCAATTAAAGTAAGGTGAGTTTATTAAAAATCTATGGGCTCATCTCAAATAATTTTTCTTACAACCCCTTCAACTCGCCCAAGATCCACACCATACCCTCAATACCCAGCCCACAATATTTCAAAAGATCCGCACGAACCTAAACATCTTGACAAATTGGTTCCTTCAAAGCCTATTTATTTAATATTTATTTAATATTTTATTAAGATAAATCAGAAATTCTTTAGTATCTAAAAAATAATTTGGATAGGCCTTTTTTAAATCTTTAGTGGTATCAGCACCAACCAAAACAACATCATATTCTTTACGCCCATAAATCTTTTTTTCGGCAGTTGAATAATCCAAAATAGCTTGTTGTTCTTGTCTCTTTGTATAAGCAGAAATCGTAAGCTTTTCTTGAATTGTATCCAACTCCAAAAGAAAAAATTGAAGGTTATCCTTATTTTTTAAATTATCAAAAAGTTTAATTGATTTAGTCCAATGTCCCATTTTTGTCCTAACTTGTAATTCTTTTTCTTTTTGTTTAATCAATGAATAAAGTTCTTTTTCATTTTGTGGAATTTCTGGAATAGTTGGACAATTTTCAAATTTAGCAAACGCAGAACTAACTAATTTGAAAAAATATGCCCAATCATCTTGTCCCTCATTAGATTTTATTGCTTGTCTTGTAAAAAAATCTACGGTTTCAACAGCAGTTGCCCATAAATGTTGTAATTTAGACCTAATCTGAACTTCAATTAATAAATCATTATACTCAGTTTTTCCTTTATCACTGTAATATTTATATATTAAATGAA
>JABMOA010000122.1 GCA_013204355.1 Candidatus Woesearchaeota archaeon
CCTGTGAAAATAAGGAAGATAAAGAAGTTTTACTTGCAAATGCACAACTATATGGAGAAGGTTTACGCAAAGGATATTATTACTTAGGAGAAGCTGGAGAATTACCTCAGTTCAGACTAGGAGATGGTCCTGTAAAATATAGAACTGTTTTAAAAATAATTTCTGCACATATGTTAGAAAATTATCATTATCTTCGTGACCATTTTTCAAATGAAGGCATATATTTCTTTGATGATTTTTTAAAAGAAACAAAAAAAGATGCAATCTATCTTACAATTGCCCAAATCAAAAAGTTATTAAAAGAAAAGATATTTAGAAAGACAAAGAGGAAATAATAAATGTCATTACAATCAATTGCAAAAAAGTTCAGAAAACCACAAGCAGATATTTCACCGTTATTTTACACACGTTGGTCTCCACGTGCAATGAGTGGTAAACTCACAAAGAAAGAAATTCTTCCTTTATTTGAAGCAGCACGATGGGCACCATCCTCATTTAATGGTCAACCATGGCGATTTATTGTTGCAACTGGAAAACAAAAAGAAAAATTCATGGAATTCTTAGTAGATTTTAATAAAGCATGGTGCAAAAATGCAGCAGCATTAGTTGTAATTGTAAGTCGTAATAATTTTGAACATAATAATAAATTTAATATGAATCATTCCTTTGATACAGGTGCAGCGTGGGTTTCCATAGCATTAGAAGGCGCACGACGTGGGTTAGTAGTACATGGTATGGCTGGATTTGATAAAGATAAAGTTAAAAAAACATTAAAAATTTCTGAAGAATATTCAATAGAAGCAATGTGTGCCATTGGGAAGTTAGGTCCTAAATCTGTACTTCCAGAAGACATTGCAAAAACAGAAAAACCCAATCAACGTAAGAAATTATCGGAGATTGTTTCTTGGGATGGGATGTTTAAATTTAAATAAAAAAAAATCCTAATGTAATCCAAGTATTCTATTTCATAATTAATTCCTTGAGTGATACGTCTTATCAAAATGAGCATACAAGGCTAATAGTCCATCAGCTTTATCTTGTAGACCAAGTTTTGTTGCAATTTTTGCCGCATCTTCAAGTTTAGGATAACAACAACCACAACTACTCAATCCATGATTTATTGTAGCCTCTAGGATTCCTAAATAAGAAGTTATTCCTAATGATTTATCTTCTTCATTACCAAATTCAAATTGTATTTGTGCAAGACCCTCACCCTTAAGTGAATTGATGGCTACATCATAAACTTCTTGGAATCTCTCTTCTAGACCTGCATTACGTGAAATTCTTAATGCATCAAAATGTCTGCCAGAATCCACATAAAGATCTATTGCTTGTTGAGATAAACCATACATTTCAGCAATCTTTGCCCCTGCAAGATCATGTTTTTTCTGAATTTTTGTTTTAATCCATTGTCTCACAAGTGGTTTAACTTCTAAATCTCTTCCAAGAGATTGTGCAATCCTAATTGCAGATTCATAATTTTCTCCTTCTTTATAAAATTCAAAGGCTCTTTCAGTGAATCCTTGAGCTTCTAAATATTCACCAATTCTTCGTTTTCCATCCAAATGATTTTTTCCATAGAAATCAGAAAATAATCCTATCACCTCTTCATGAAATCCATGTTTTTCTGCAAGATCTAAAGCCTCATGAATCTGGCCGTCCCGTTTGTATTGACGTACTTTTCTGAATCCTTCATTAGATATTTCCTCTTTTATTTCTGGAATTTTCTCTTGGAAACACTCTTCTCTTTCTATTATTTTAAGAGCTTTTTCCAAATCTTTGCAAGGATGTCCATTTTCTCCCACATAAAGATTTATTAACTCTGTTCTCCACAATAAAACTTCTTCTGGGTCATTAATTTTTTTTGCTAAATCTAATAATTTTTCTACTTTAGAATCTACACATGATGAATTTCCGCTCCAACGGTTATACCCTTCTTTTAAAGTATCATATGCTAACTGGTATAAATCTAATGCAAGCTCTGTTTCACCAAGACGCTCATAAATTTCTCCAGCAAACGTAGGATTTTCATCTTTTTTTGCATCAATTAATTCATCTAAATATTGCCGATCAAACTGTATTGATTCATAAAAAAGTCCAACAGTCTTTAAACGTTGAGTTAAACTTAAATTACTTACTAATTGATTTAATGTTAATTTTGGTACAATTATTATTTCTTCTTCTTGTGTCATTTTTATCTCCATTAATTTTTGACTTTTCACACCAACACCCTTAAACACTACTCTCAAGGAGCACTAGTAGGTTACATAAATGATGGCCCCCCCTTGAGGGGATACCCACACACAGAACAACAAAATCTAGATTAAAATGGAAGAATGATTAAAAAAAATGAGTATAACAAAAAGTTCATTAATGATAATATGAAAATATATTCATTACATTTTGGATAACAACTTCAATAAAAAATTATTTTTCAGCCACAATCAAAGCAGTATTGAACTTCTTAAATACAACTTCAACTTTCTTAAATCCAACTCCCTTTAACCATGCAACTTGATTTTCTAACGGAGCAAGTTTGTTTAGGTGTTTGTGATGGTATGCCCATTCCTTTAGAGATTTTTCATCTTCTGCATGTTCAACAAGATAATGGAAATGATATGCATCGTTCAATGATGCAACCGCAAGATTTTTGAATGTAACTAAATCTCCAAAAATAAAGATACCTCCTTTTTTTAAAGAGGAATAAATTTTCTTAAAAAGTTTCTTTTTGTCATTATCGGTTTCCTGATGATGTAAACCAATAACCGAAAGAACGACATCATTATGTTGAGAAAGTTTTAATTTAGCATAATCCCCACAAAGATAATTGACCTTATATTTATGTAATTTTCTTCGTGCACCATCTAACATTGTTTTAGAAAAATCAACAACAGTAAATCTTGCTTTTGGAAGATTTTTTAAAATTCTTAAAGTTGTTAATCCTGTCCCAACCCCTAATTCTAAAATTTGTGGATTTCCTTTAAGATTCTTTCTCACAATCTGATCTATTGCTTTATGTAACTCAACATGCCCTGGTATAGATCGCACAATATCTTTATCATATTTTGCGGTTTCATAGTGATCATAATTTAAGTCTTCTGGTTTAACGTTTGTTGCCATTTTAGTACTTCTTATTTTGTATCATTTTTGTAATTTAGATTTTAAAATATAAGCTCCATTAATTTTATCTCTAGTATATTTTGGAATATAGTGATTTATTCCTTTTTTAATGATTTCTTTCAAAGCTTCAATTAATCTATCAACATCTTCAACTTTGTTGTAAATCGCAAAGCTAGCTCTAACAATTCCCGGCATACATACTGTACTTCCCTGTTCTATTTCAACGGAAATTTTCTCTTCTTCTTTAAGAGAAATATCTTTCAATTTTCTTAATAATTGATAAACACAAAAAGAACCTGCTCTTGTTCCAATCCCAAATTCTTTTGCGAGAATTTCAGCAGTAAGTCTATAATCAAAGCCATTAATATCAAAAAGAATCATACTTGGATTATTTGATTGATCAGAATAAATTGTAATTTCTTTTAATTTTCTTAATTCTGAAAAAGTATAATTTACCAAAGCATGTTCATATGTGGAGATTTTCTCTAAACCAATAGCATTTAACTCTTTCATTGCATCTGCCATAGAAATAATTCCAACAGCATTTGGCGTACCAGGATCATGAGTTTGCACTGTATCAAACTTTTTAACTGAAAAGTCAGAGGTGATATAGGCTAAATTTCCACCACCAATCTGGTAAGGGGGCGCTTTATCAAAAAACTTTTTTGGTCCAATAAGACATCCACCACCATAAGGCGCATACATTTTATGACCAGAAAATGCAATAAAATCTAAATGGGATTTGTCCTTTATTGGACGCATATTGATGTTTTCATGTTGTAGTAATTGACACGCATCAACAAGAATATAAGCACCATATTTATGTGCCATCTTAGCAAGTTTATCGAGATCTGGCTTATAACCAGTTACATTAGATGCACCTACAACAGTTAAGAGTTTAATTTTATTTTCTTCTTTTTCACCTTTATGTTTTTCAAAAATATGAATTAATTTATCATAATCAATTTTATTTTTTTCATTAGTTCTATAAATAATCGTTTTATTATATTTTAACCAGGGAAGAAGATTTGAAGAATGTTCAATATCAGAAACAAGAACTTTTCCTTTCATAAAATGAAACAATTCTGCTGCTTGATTGATCGCTTCAGTTGTATTTTTTGTTAAGATAACGTAATAATCTTTATCTGCACCAACAGATTTAGCAATAAAATCTCGTGCATTCTCATATTCATTTGTAGATATTTCTGATTTCTGACCTGAACCCCTATGCACACTACCATAAACATCTAAAAATTTATCCACGTTTTCTTTAACTTTCTTAAAAGGTGAGGTGGTAGCAGCATTATCAAAATTAACATATCTTACTTTCTTTCCATTTAAGAGGGTTACCTTAAAATTTAAACAGTTATGTGTAAACCTTGGTTTAACTTGTTTTGTCCAAAAAGTCTTCATCTCTTTTTTATTCATCATTTTGATTATATCTATTTTGTTTAAATAACTTTTTATTTGTCAAATTATTGAAAAATCAGCGATTTTAACACACAAAATCGCTCTAAATAAAATTTATTTAATAATGTTCAGGGGTTCCAAAGTTAATATTTAATGTTACCCAAGCTTCTAATTCTGTATAATGTTCATTTTTTTCAATTATTTTTGTTATCATTTTTATCGCCTTTATTTACTATTGTGGTGTGATAACAAAGATATAAACAATGTCCCCCCACAAAGGGGTAACCTTAATAAAGAAGAACGATATTCATACTAAAATGAAAGAATTATTAGCAGGATTAGGTTTGACCAAAGGGGAAATTGACGTTTATCTTGCCCTAAATAAACTTGGAGAAACAACAACAGGAAAATTAGTAAAAGAGAGTAAAGTTTCAAAATCAAAGGTTTATGATATTCTTGAAAAACTTATTAGCAAGGGATTAGTGGGGTACATTATTAAGGATAATGTAAAACATTTTAGCACCAATGACCCTAAGATGATTCTTAATTATGTCAAAAAACAAGAAGAAGAATTAGAACAAACAAAAATTAAAATTCAACAAGATTTGCTTCCACAATTAATATTGGCAAGGCAAACTGCAACCACGCAAAGGTTAGCTGAAATTTATGAGGGTTATCAAGGTCTTAAAGCCATTAGAGAAGAATTAATGGCAACATTCAAACCAAATGAAACATTATTAGTTTTGGGTGCACCCAAAATTGCCAATGAAAAATGGGAGGGGTGGTTATTAGATTTTCATAAAAAAAGAATTAAACATAAAATTAAAATGAAAATTATTTATGATGCAGATGCAAAAAAATTTGGTGAAATAAGAAAGAAAATGTCTTTAACAGAAGTAAGATATTTACCAAAGGCAAATGCTTCTCTTAATTGGATTGATATTTTTCCTAATGCTGTAATGTTTGGCATGGTACTTAAAACACCAATTGCCTTTGTAGTAAGGGATAAAGAATTAGCTAAAAGTTTTAAAGTATATTTTAATATAATGTGGGCGCAAACAAAAAAATAAAAATTCCAATTAAGCACAGCTTCAAGATCTTAAATTAATTCTGGTTTTTAACCACACCTAAACAGGAGCCCACTTATGTTTATGGATTGCGTCACATAACCACATTTATGTTATAAAATGCCAGAACAATGACTCAGCATCGTAAAATACGCAAATTTAATAAGACCCATGAATTTCTTAAACAACAATGACAAGAAAAAAGAAAACTAAATCTGGTAATAAGGTTCTAAAATTCTTATGGAACATAATTAAATTCTTCTTTAGAATATTAAAAAATATCTTAGTATGGTGTGGAAAAATAATATACGAGAGTTTTTCAGCGGGAGTTAAAAAAACAAAAAATACAATCCACGAAGTACAAAAGGAAGCGTCTATCTCAAAAAATCCTCCTGAATATAAAAAAATAAAAGTATTTGAATCGGTAGAAGGTGATTTCAAAGATTTTGAATATAGACTTAATAATAAATCCTTAATAATTACAATCGCGGGAAGAAGAGGAAGTGGTAAATCAACATTAGCATTCAAAATCATGGAAAATATTCTTGCAAAAAATGATAAACGTATAGGATTTGCAATGGGTGTAAAACAATCTTTACTCCCTGCATGGATTAAAACAATCACTAGTATTGAAGATGTTGGAAATAATGGTGTTCTGGTTGTAGATGAAGGCGCCATTAGTTTTGGATCACGAAATTCAATGAGCAAAAAGAATAAAGGTTTAGGTGAATTACTTGCAATTGCAAGACATAAGGACATCACCTTATTATTAATAACACAAAACACATCCATGATTGATAAGAATGTGTTAAACTTATGTGATTCAATCTTATTAAAAGAAGGTAGTTTACTTCAAGATAAGATGGAGAGAAGTGCAATAAAAAGTTTATATACAAAAGTTGTAAAAAAATTCAAATCTATTGATAAAAAAGAAAGAATCAAATTTTTCTACATTTATGATGATGATTTTGAAGGAATGTGCCACAGTGATCTTCCAAGTTTCTGGAATGAGAATGTAAGCAAGAATCAAGCTTAATTGAATTTTAACTAAGAAAATTAATAAAAGAGGACCCATTCTAAACCTAAATGCTAAAACGAAAAGTACGTAAAAATCAAAAGAAAATTGTCTTCTCACGTAGAAAAAGTGATGAAAAAGGAAACCTAGAAGAACAAAAGAAACGTACACAAAGATTTTACCGCCTTGTTTCTGGAGACCTAGGTATTTTTGAAGCAGTTAGTTTAGATTGTCCAGAAGATGATCCTAGAAGAAAAAAGAAACCAAGTGGTTCATGGTTAGAAAAAACTAACACTGATTTTGGAGATGCAATCTCTTTCTGGACTGAAGGTGGATTACGAAGGTATGCAAAAAGCAGACTTTTGGAATGGCATGCAAGTATTGCTGCAGAAAAAATCACTGTAATTATAATTAAAAGACCATCTAAAGTAGTGTATGAAGATAAATTTCAAATTGTTGTGGATCCAGAATTTATTGGCAAACCAAAGATACAAGCATTGGGCACATTCCTTTCTGAGAAAGAGATTATTATTTAGTAAATAAAAGCAACATTTTTATACCCAGATAAACTCATTAGATAAATGTCTAAAGAGAAAGACTTTGAAGAAGATTTAGAAAAAGCTGTCAAATGGGTTGCTGCAGAACACAAATACTTCCAGCAATTGGCTCATAATTTAAATCAATTAAAAGAAAATATCTTTGGTGCACATAAGGAAACTACTGTTACAGGTATCAAGAAAATCATGCGAATTTCTTATTTCTTAGGTAAATCAGAAAAAAATTTAAACAGATATTTAACAGATTCAAAAAAGTTATCTGCTGGAATTAAAGCAGAAATGAAAGTTCAAAGAGAATTACCAGATAGAAAACACGAAGATTTTGATAAAATCGTTGAAAGAATTGACATTGAAGCAGGTCATTTAATCAGGGATGCATCGAGGTATGAAGGAGAATTACATAAATTATTATCACATTTAGACACCTTAATTCATGATAAGGCTTTAGAACAAGCACAACAAGTGATCATGCAATCTTTAGAAGTAATTGAAGATGCAGAAAGATGGATTGCAGCTCTCTCAATTGATTTAAAGAAAGCGAAAGATATTGCTGAAGAATATTCAGAATCTTATCATGAAAATATTGATGGGATTAGGGCAGTTATAGAACCTTTAAATAAGGTAGCAAAAATTGATTATTTAATTCACTTATTGGTTAAAGGAAAGTCGTTGAAGAAGAAGACAAGGAAAGATGTCATTGAATTACTGAAAGAATTGATAGATCATTCTTATAATAATAAGGGAGGTGTCCAAGAGTTGTATATTTTTGCAAAAAAAATATCTCAATTAGGATTATTTGAAGAAGCTGCAAAAATTTATGAAGCGGAAGCACATAAACATGATGAGTTTTATCGTCCAGCAGGAAATAATTATCAAAAGTTTGGAGATTATAGAAAAGCAGGAGAGATGTTTGAAAAAGGAGGATATTCATTTTCTGCAGCTCAATGTTTTGAAAGAGCAAAATTATTTAGTAAAGCTCTTCCACACTATTCTCTGTATATTAAATATACTTTTTTAAACGAAGACCGCCACGGATTAGTACATGTGATCACGAAAAATCGTAGTTCTGTATTATATTATCTTGATACTTCTTTTGAAAGAGGGATTTATATCTCTGAAAAATTATTTTTGCATGAAGAAAAGGTCAAGTTCTTGATCAATCAAGCTAAGCTCAACATATTCCTCATAACCTACAATAATCGAAGTGAGGATTACATTTCCTATAGAAATAAAACATCAGTAAGATCATCCCAAAAAATGGGATTCAAATCATTAAAAAAAGCGGGGTTTTCTAAAAGCGAAGCATGGAAACAAATCGGAGATTGGCATGATGATGGCAATCATAAATCTAAAGCTCAAGCATATGAAAATGCAAAAGAATGGTTACTTGCATCTAAAGAATGGAAAAAAGCAGGAGAAGACAGAAAAGCTGAGAGAGCAATAAAAAGATCTACTAGACTTAGTAAAGATGCTAAAAACAATCTTCTAATTGAACAAGCAGATCATTTATTTGAACAGGCACAATATGTAGAAGCAATTAATAAATATCAACAAGCAGAAGCATGGGATAAAGTGGGAGATTGTTATAATAAACTTGGGAAAGGAACTCTAGCTATCAGAATGTATAAGAAAGCAGTCTCTGAATTTGAGAAAAAGTTTGGACTAAAGGAAATAGAAGATTTCAAACCAGGAAAATTAGAAGCATTCAATCTCTCTGATACCTTGAAAGCACAACAAATATCTAAAAATCTTCCAAACGCTAGATCTGGATTAGAATTAACAAAAGTCCTTAATGTCATTATTCCTTTGATTGAATCTGAATTTGATGCTTCTACAATAATATTCTATATGAAAAAATCCAAAATAGTGCAGGACAATCATTGGATAAAACTTGCAGATAATTTTTCTACATTAGGATACCACCTACATGCTGCTCAATGTTATAATATTGCTGGAGATACCAAAAAAACAATCGCAGAGTATAATGAATTAAAAAGAAAAAGGTTAGCTGTTTAATTACAATTTAGAATTTCTTCAACATTACAGGTTTATACACATTTCCTTTCTTCACTTCAGCCGTATTAAACTCCCTTACCATAAACTTAGGATTGCCTTTCAACGCTTTCTTCATTAAAGATAATTGCACAAGCCCCTCTTGTGGTCCAACTTTCTGAACAACACCTGCAGAACTTATCGTCCCCCATTTCATTGCTTCGTCAACATCCTTTCCATTACACAACGCACTCATAAACCCTACAGAAAACGCATCACCACAGCCTGTTCTCTCATAGATTGGCACATCATAGATTGGACAGAATAAATATCTAGAACCATCATAACAATAACTTCCCTTAGGACCATCCGTCACACAGGCAATCTTAGGACCAGTTTCCTGCAACTTCTTTGTAAGATACATCAAATCACGTTTCTTAGTTCCAAGTAACTTCTGGGTCTCTTCAACGTTAAGAAATACAACTTCAGTTGCTTCTAACATTTTCTTAATCTTCTTCAAACCTAAATTTAATTGATGTGTTCCTGGATTAAATCCCATCTTTGCGTTGGTCTTCTTAAGATACTTTAACAAAGGATTAAAGATTTTTTCACTTCCCTTCGCCATAGAAGTTAAATAAATAAATGTAGCTTTACCCAATTTAGGAAATTTATAATCTCTTTTTTCATGATGAACTAAAATTGTTCTATCACCTTTGTAATATAACACAACTGAATAATTTGTTTTCTGCCCTTTTTTTCTAAAGAAATATTTGGTACTAACTTTATTATCCTTCATACTTTTATAAATCAAATCTCCTTGAGAATCAGCACCAACTTCTGCATATAATGCAGATTTTAAACCTAAACGCGCAGAACCAATTGCGATATTTCCTGCATTCCCACCAACGAGTTTATCAACTTTCTCAATACCCAATTTTGTGGGAAACTCAAAGTCAAGATGCGATCCATGAAGCGTAACACCATCTGATACCTGCACAAATACATCTTCTGTTACATCACCTATTGAAATAATATCTAACATCTTCAAATAGAAAGAAATAAATAACCTTTTTTAATCTATCTATTATGATCACAGAAACACTCACTGTAATTGTTGGATTTATCATCATCATTATTTTAGCAGAACTGATTATTAAAAATGCAATTCAACTAGGAGAACACCACGGATTCTCGGGAACATTCATAGGTTTAACAATTCTTTCAATTGGAACAAGTATCCCTGAAATCATGACCCATATTGTGGGAAGTGTGAACATCATTCAAAATCCTACTTTAATGAATACATTATCAAGCCTTGTTATAGGAACAAACATTGGATCTGATATTTTCCAACAAAATTTTATTATTCCTGCAATAGGATTAATGGGTGCTCTTGTTGTAATCAGGAAAAACCTTTTCACAGAAATGGGTGGTTTGATTGCCGCTGCAATTTTAACGTGGTTATTTAGTCTCAATGGCATCATTTCAAGGCTTGAAGGAGCCATTCTTTTGATCGCATACATCACATATTTAATTTACTTAAAGAAAAGTAAAATCAGTGAATCATTTCATGGAACAAATCACTTAAAAAATAAACAAGTTATTCTTGCGTATGGGTTAATCCTATTATCATTCATTATTATGGCGGTCGTTTCAGATGAAGTATTAGAATCATCTACAATCTTAATTCAATCACTTCCTATCAGCGCATCCTTTTTTGGTGTCATTGCATTAGGCATCGCATCTGCACTTCCTGAATTAACAACATCTTTAATTGCAGTATTCAAAAAGAAAGGAGATATTTCTGCAGGAATTCTGATTGGAAGTAATATCACAAATCCTTTATTTGGAATTGGGTTAGGGGCTTTAATTTCAACGTATACAATCCCAAACGTTGTGATTTTCTATGATCTTCCCGTAAAAATAGGAACAGCATTTTTAATATACTATTTCCTATTCACACATGAAAAATTAAAGAAATGGGAGAGTGTGGCATTAATTGGATTATTTATTGGATATATTATTATCAGGCAGATTTACTTTCCTACTGATTTTATGTGATTACTTCAACTCTACTCAAAGTTATCCATACTTTTTTAAATACAGTTTCATAATATGATCAGATGACACAGAACTTCCTTTTAGTAGACCTAAACGAAAAGAAAACAAAGAAACTCGCAGAAACAATTACATCTGATACTTCTAGGAAAATTCTCAATCATCTTGCAAATAAAGAGGATTCTGAACAAAATATTTCTACTTCAATGAAAATACCGATTTCTACTGTACATTATCATTTACTAAAATTAGTAGAAGCAGAATTAGTTGTGGTAGAAGAGTTCCATTATTCAGAGAAAGGAAGGGTAATCAATCATTATAAACTTGCAAATAAGTATATTATTATTGCACCACGAAAAATTTCAGGATTAAGAGAAAAGTTGAAAAACATTTTACCTGTTGCAATAATTTTCGGTGTAATTAGTGTAGCTATTAAACTTATTACAACAAAAACAACAGAATTTGCAAGCCCAATGGTTACAAAATCCATGGTTCTTGAAGAATCAGCAGATTTTGCAACTGTTGGATTACCACTCAAAGAAGAAGCCATGAATCAAATCGTAACACCAGAAACAATCGCTCACGTTCCAGAAGTTGCATTGTGGTTCTTAGCTGGTGGAATTACAGCAGGTATTATTTATGTTGTTTATGCATTTATAAAAAATAAAATAAAATAAAGAAAAAAAGAAAAAAAATTACTTCTTAAACTTTCTCCACACTAACCACCCAATCAAAGCTACGATTGCATATGGTAATACCACAAACACTAACATCAAGAGTGTGTTAAAGCTATCAACTAAACCTCTAATAAGCTCTGAAAACTTTACCAATGCAATATAAACATATCCGGAAGATTCTTCTTGCATATTGAAATAAATGGTTGTGTAATCCACACGATTATCTTGGTTCTTAATACGTTCTTCAAGATTCTTAATAGTTCGTTCTAAATCAAAAATATTATTTGTCAAAACAATTTTATCATTAATTTCTTTCGCATCGGCATACATTTGTTGAAACTTCTGTAACCGTGATTTTTCCGCAGTCAATTGAATTTCAAGAGATTCATAATATTCTGTAATGTCATTCTTTCCAACACTGAATGATTGAATTTCACCAATATTCTTTAATTGTGTAATTACCGCATCAGCTTTAGACGTTTCAACTTTAATCTGATAATTACCAGATTTCGTTTTATCATAAATTTGTACATTCTCATTAAGCAAGAAAGAATTGGTAGATGTGACGATTGATTTTAATTGTGTTTCCATGTCATTGAAATCACCACGGTTCACTTCAGTAGACATACTTACAGTTCCCACAATCTTTCTTTCTGAAACGTCTGGTGCAAATCCAGAATCATACATCATCCCTTCTTGAACAGCCATAGGTGCACCCATGGATTTTGCATACATGTTATTACCACTCACACCAACCCTATCAAATGTAGAACTACTCGTTCCACTCACAAAAAACAAAACTACTAAAAATAAAACAAGTAATAACCAATTTTCTTTCAATTTCTTCAATTGTTCTTTTATCATTATAATCCCCAATAGAAAGAAAATGAAAGAAGTATATAAAGATTGCAATAACTTCAGTTACAGTTGAAGTTAAGGAGTCAATCTATCCCGATCTCTAGGAAACAATACAGCTTCTCTGATATTATCAAGACCAAGCATCAACATTGTAAATCGTTCCAATCCTAAGCCCCAACCTGCATGAGGTGGTGCGCCATAACGGAATGAATTGATGTAATCTTTGAATGCTGCTAAATCTAATCCATGCGCTTTTAATCGTTCTTCTAATAATTTAGGATCATGCACTCGCTGTCCACCAGATGTGATTTCCATTCCTTTCCAGATTGCATCAAATCCTTTTGAATTTTTTCCATGAGGCATGATGTAGAATGGTTTCCCTTCAAGAGGCCAATCATGAACATACACAATCGTGTTTGGATATAATACACCAAGTTTTTTCTCAGCTTCACCAGATAAATCATGCGCAGGCATTTCAATCCCTTCTTTTTTCATGATCTCTTGTACTTTTTCAAATGTAAGATATTCTTCTCCTGGAACTTGTAATTCTACACCAAGAGATTCCAATTCTTTCTTTCGGTCTTCCATTACTTTTTTTACAATAAATTGAACACATTGTGTTAAAACAGTCATCACCCTTTTGTCATCTGCAAATGCTTCTTCATAATCAAACTGTCGTGATTCGTTTAAGTGACGAACAGTGTTATGTTTTTCTGCACGCCATGCTGTAAACACAGTAAATATTTTTTCCATAGAACATGCAAGCATCTGCTTATATAATTGACAACTTTGTGAGAGAAGTGCTTGTTTTTCAAAATATTTAATAGTAAATAAATCAGTGCCACCTTCAGAACTCGCACCAATGATTGAAGGTAATGTTACTTCCATTGCACCTTCTTGATACATGAATTCCCTGAATCCTTGTAAAATTGTGGATTGAATTTTGAAAATATTTTGTGTCCTCTTAGAATGTAAATCTAAAAATCTATAATCAAGTCTTTTATCAATATGAGTTTGACTTTTCTCTGAAGGGTCTACAGGAAGCGGAGTTTCTGCAGCTGCAATCATACTCACCGATTTAATTAAAACTTCAAATCCCCATCTGCTTTCAGGATGTTCTTTTACAGTGCCAATTAATTCAATAACTGATTCCTTAGAAATATCGTCAATCGCATTAAAAGATACTCCCTCAGTTGTTTTATTTGCAACAGACTGAATATCTCCTGTTCGGTCATATAAAATAATAAATTTAACTTTACTTAGATTTCGAATTTCAGAAACCCAACCTTTGAGTAATACTTCCTTTCCAATGTTATCTTTTAAATCCTTGATTAGTGTTCGTTCCATTTTAAGAAGCAGAAAGAGAGGTAGTTTTTAACTATTTTGGTTTAAAATGTAATTATTTCTGAGAAACACCACTTTCAATCGCTGCTTTTGCCACAGCTTCTGCAACTTTCATCAAATTGGGATTAAAAGGAGAAGGAATAATCTCCTCACCTTTAGCTAAACTTGCGAGTGCATAAACTGCTGCAATTTTCATTTCTTCATTAATCTTAGTAGCACGAACATCAAATGCACCGCGGAACATAAAAGGAAAACACAACACGTTATTTACTTGATTAGGAAAATCACTTCTGCCTGTTGCCATAATTACATTTGGCACTGCTGCTTTTGCAACATTGGGCATAATTTCAGGAACTGGATTCGCCATTGCAAAAATGATTGGTATGTTGGCCATCTTTTTGACCATCTCCCCAGTTAATAACCCTGCTTTTGAAAGTCCAATAAATACATCTGCATCTTCTAAAGTATCAATTAAACTTTGATCTTCTTTTTGTGCAAATTGTTTTTTGTATTTATTAACATCCATAGATGTCGTAATTAATCCTTTACTATCAAACATAAAAATATGTTCTTTCTTAGCACCTATTGATAATAATAATTTCGCACATGCAATTGCGGCTGCGCCTGCACCAGATATGACTATTTTAACAGTCTCTAATTTTTTGCCAGCTTTCTTCAATGCATTCAATAACCCTGCAGCAATAACAACGGCAGTCCCATGTTGATCATCGTGAAATACAGGGATCTTCATACGTGCAACTAATTGTTCTTCAATTTCAAAACATTCAGGCGCTTTGATATCTTCCAAATTAATGCCACCAAAAGTAGGTTCAAGTGCTGCAACTATCTCTACAAATTTTTTAACATCTGTTTCATTAACTTCTAAATCAAAGAAATCAACATTTGCAAATTTTTTGAAAAGAACCCCTTTTCCTTCCATCACAGGTTTAGATGCAGCTGCACCAATATTTCCAAGACCAAGAACAGACGTACCATTACTAATTATACCTACTAAATTTCCACGAGAAGTATATTCATAACTTTGAGATTCATTTTTTGCAATTTCAAGACAAGGTTCTGCAACACCTGGTGTATAAGCTAATGCAAGGTCTTCTTTTGTGTCCATGGGTTTTGTAAGAACTACAGAAAATTTACCCTTAGGTTCTTTGGAATGATAATCTAATGCTTCTTGGTTCATATTATAGAAAAAATGATCGTTTTAATAAGTCTTATGGATTAAAATTAAGAAAAAAATAAAAGAAAAAAAAGTTTATTCAACAACTAAAGTTCCTGACATACCTCGCCAATCTTCACAACTTGCGCAACTTACTGCAAAACTTCCTTTTTTATCTGCTGTGAATTGTACTATTGTTTCACCACGAACTTCTTGGCTAACTCCTAAATCAGCAATTGCAAATGTAAAGTCTAAACCAGATGGTACAATTGTTAACTTAATAACGTCACCTTGTTTTACTTTAAGCATTTCAGGTTCAAATAACCATTTCTTTGCAGCAACAGATAAAGATTTAGTAGATGCTGGAACAACAGGTTTCTTTTCAACAACAGGTTCCTTAACTTCAACTACTTCTTCTTTAACTTCAACAGCTGGTTTTTCTACAACAACTTCAGGTTTTGTTACTTCGTCCTTAACTTCTACGACAGGCTCATCAACAACACCCTCTAAATTAACTGCTTCACCAGTCAAGGGGTCTACATTTGTATCAAACCCTTGTGGGAAAAATAAATCGCCTGTTTTTGTAATGTATGAATCTACTGCTTGTCCTGCCACTGTTAAACTTACTTTATATAAATCACCCACATCTTCTGTCTTCACAACTTCAGCAACAAATGGTGGTTGTAATAAATTTTCATTTACATATGCTAAAACTTTATTCTGTGCTTCTAGTGATGTAATAGAAGAGGTTGCAGCACCTGTTGGGTTTACATTATCAGTAAACTGGAATCCTTGCGTAAATACACTGAAAATTAATAACACGACAACAATTCCTGTAATTGCTTTCCATGTTGACACTTCTTTAAAAAATCCTTCACCATCATCTTCGTCATCATCCCAAGGATCATGAACTTTCTTTGATTCCCACGGATCTACTGAAGCTGCTGTTTCTACAACTTTAGGCGCTTCCTTTTCAAATTCATGAACTGGTTCAGCTTCCTTTAAAGGCGTAATTTCAATCTTATTTACAGATTCTTCTTTACTAGAAGTTTTCTTTGCTTCTTTCTTTGTAGATTTCTTTGGTTTTGCTGGAGAAATTTTCACATCCTCCAAAGGATCCTCATCTACGAATTCTTCAAAATATGATTCATCTAATTCATCTAATTGTTTTTGTTCCATTAAAATTCACCTCATTAATTTTTGTGGTCCTAAAATGTGAAATTGTTTATGTTCCACTCAAATCACCCTCATTTTTTAATATAATAAG
>JABMOA010000123.1 GCA_013204355.1 Candidatus Woesearchaeota archaeon
GATTTAGAGAGGGTATAAATTTGATGTGATTATTTTAATTTAAAATATGTTAGAAAAACAAATAAAAACTAGCTTAGTATTAGAGCCAAAAACAAAAGAAAAATTACTTAAATTACTTGATTCTGGAAAAGTTTCTGAATACGGTAAATGGATGTTAGAAGAATTGATAACTCAATTAGATAAAGATTTTAAAAAGAACATAAATGTTTCTCCTGAATCTTATGAAGACTTTTTATCTTATTCAAAAATGGTTCTTAAAAAAATAAGCGAGGAGTCTGAGGCCTCAGAACAATCAGAATCAAAAGAAAAGTTAAGAGATCTAGATAATATCCTAACAAACTTATAATGCCAGAAAATGCCCAAAATAATTGGAGAACAGATGCTTTACAGCAAAAAATAGATGGCAATGATGGTAAAGTAGATAACTTTGTTTATAATAATCATCTAACTGATCTTTTTATTGCAAGGGTGGATAAGGTTCAAGACAAACTTGCTAAAGCAAAATTGTCTGATTCAAAAAAAAGAATGATAGAAGATGATTTATGGGAAAAATTAGAAGGTTTTAATAGTATTTATTCTGCACATGATGGTGAAGTTTATGCTACGGGCTTTACAAAATTTTTGGATAATGTGGATTTCATTTTAGATGGCGGAAAAACTGATAATGCCACAGAAAACGCCTCACATGAGCTACCTTTCACTAAGGATCAATCAGAAAAATGGAGAAATGTTACGGGCAAATATTTAAAGGATGCACTATCTTTCTATTTTACTCAATTTACTCCAGAAAAGAATAGAAGACGTAAAGAGAAGGTTAATGAACATTTAATGGTTGGTCTTAAATATCCACAAGATTCAAAAGATATAAGAAAAATCTTTGAAAATTTGGTTGTGCATTGGGATTTAGAGCCAATATATGAGGTTCAATATAAAGTGAAGTCTGGAGATGAGTGGTATACACAGTCACGAGAGCCAAATGCTAAAGAAATGGAAAAGTACATGGAAACAGAATATAAACTTAAAACAAAAGAAATACCTCCTCGTATATATATTGGAGATGCTCATCCATTTCATTTGGCGTTTATTGCAAGATCAATGGGAGTGCCGTTGGATTTTAAATTTACTGTAAAGCCTCTGGATAAAAAAGGAGGAGTAAGGCTTGCTGCGGCTGGTGAAGCAACTCATACAGAAATGACTCTTGGAGAATTGATTGAATATGAAAAACAGCATATGCTTGTTGGCATGTACACTTCTAATGATAAAGTATCGGTGCATCATGATGCAGAATGGCTTTTGATGCTTTTAAATATGGAAGGTGTTAGGGATAAAAAAACAATAGTGGGCAAAAATCTTCTAGGTAAAGTGATTACTTATGGAGATGTATTAAATAGTGTTGAAGAAGAGGTTAGAAATGTTAAAAATTATAAAATTTCTTCTTTTAATACTCCATGGGATTTGGGAGATGGTCGGTATGAGGATTCAAAAATTATAAACAAAAAATCACCACGAGAATTTTATCAATCTCATCTGAATTGTCATGGTGTACATGCAGCAGATGCATTATTGAATTCCGGCACGCTTTCTGAAGCGGATACAAGAAAATATGTTGATATGGCATTTGCCCGTATATACAAACCTTTCTTAAATGCGGGACTTAGAACTCTAAATTTATCTGCTCCAAAAAAACAAATTGAAAATTATTTTCATGCAAAGATAGAAATATTTGGGCATGCATTAGAATTTTACTTACACCATAAAAAAAGCCTTAGGCCAGAACAGTTACGGTTTTTTCAACATATGCTTAAAGATCTTCCAAAATTTATGGCCGAACTTGAGGATGCAATAAAAAATAAAAAGGTAGGCATTAGTTTAGGTGCACCTCTTTCACATCTTTATGAGGTAATTGGAGAGTTGTAGTCAGCTCTTTATCAACAGGATTTTTTGAGTTATACTCAGGCTCCTATGAGCAAAATATTAGAAAATTTAAATGAAGCGCAACTTGCGGCAGTAACACATTACACTGGTCCACTTTTGGTGATTGCCGGTGCTGGGTCTGGAAAAAC
>JABMOA010000124.1 GCA_013204355.1 Candidatus Woesearchaeota archaeon
CAAAAATTTCATGAAATTTTTTGCACAAAAGAAAAAGAGGGTTTCATATTAGCCGGTTAGAAATTACAAATCTGTCACAACATAATGTTCTTTCATGCGTAATACTATTTTTGCAGGGCAATCTCTCACTGATTTATATTTATCTTGAAATCGTTCATAGGCAGTTCGTTTACTTTCTCCAAAAAATACGACCATGCCTGCGGTGGCTTGCATCAGAAGTAATGGGCTCATGGACATGCGTTTCTTAGGTGGTTTTGGTGCATCATCTACAAGAAAGAAATATGCTGCATTTGAGTACACGGATGGATGTTGTGGAAATAAGGAGGCCACATGTCCATCAGGTCCAGAACTTAATAAGGCAAAATCTACACGTCCACCTAACTTTTTTAATGCAGATCTATAATCTGTAAGACCCTTATCTTTCTTTTTCATTTTGTAGGTAAAGAGATGAATATTTTCTTCATTCATCACTTGAGAGAATGGTTTCAAAACGTGTGAGTTACTATCTTTATGTTTTAATGATACTAATCGTTCATCTACAAGAAAAAGATGAATTCTGTCCCAAGGCAAATCTTGTGCAATCAGATGATCAAATATACTAGTTACAGATGAACCTCCTGGTACAGCAAGAACACATAATCTTTTCTTTGATAAAATGGCACGTAAGGAATTTGCCATTGTAATGGCTGCGTTTAATTCTGCTTTTTCACGTATCCCTTTGATTATATTCATTTTTTTTCTACAGCGTGTCCTCCAAATTCATTTCTCACAGCGGAGATCACACGTTTTCCCAATTCAAAATTTTCGCCTGAAGATTGTCTAATCTTTACTGCAACGTCAAATGCTGGTGCATATCCTTTAACGGCTTCTTTAGTATGTTGTAGTTCTCCTATTGTAACACTTCCAATTTCTGTTCCAATTTCATTAAAATCTGGTCTACGTAATGCTTTTGTTGTTAAATCAATGAGCCAACTTCTCACAACAGATGAATCTTGCCAACCTTCAGTTGCTTGGTCTAAGTCTATTTTATGTTTGAACTTGCTGAGTAATTCCATGCCTTCTGCAATTCCTTGTAAGTAAACATATTCTACAATATTATGAACGCTTTTCACGAAATGTCCAGACCCTGCAGGTCCAAAGAATTTGTACCCTTTTTCTGTTGATAATGATTTCATGAATGGTTCAACAAGATGATAATGTTCTTTTGGTCCACCGATCATTAAGGGGTATCCGTTTTCTAATCCCCACACACCACCTGAAACACCACAATCAAAAAATATTATGCCTTTTTCTTTACACCACGCATCATGTTTCTCTGCATTTTCATAAAATGAATTTGCTCCGTTGATGATGACGTCTCCTTCTTTCAGAAGTGGAAGTACTTCTTTCATATTTTGGTCTGTAACTTCGCCTTCAGGAAGCATGAGCCATACAATTTTTTGTTCATCTAATTTTTCTACTAACTCTAGAATTGTAAATGCTGCTTCAACACCTTTTTCTGCAACCTCTTTTGTTTTTTGCGGACTTCGGTTATATGCAACTACATCATGTCCTTTATTTGCTAAACGAATCACCATGTTGTAACCCATTCTTCCTAATCCTATAAATCCGATTTTCATAATATTCACCTATACACGCCAATTTATGCCGTGCTTCTTATTCCAAGAAATTAATTCCTTAGGTCCTTTACTGCCTATTGGATATTGATAAACTTTATTGTGTTTGATACTACCTATTAATTTCCAAGCTGCTTCAATTTCATCATTTCTCACAAACACAGATTGATCGCCATTCATGACATCCCATAATAAGTTTTCATATGCCTCTGGAGATTTTGGAAAATAATTTTCATGTGAGAAGGACATTATCACTGGTTTCACGATGTTCTTTTTAAAGGGCACTTTTGTATTTAATTCAATTTCAAATCCTGCTTTAGGTTGAATATTCATTGTAAGATAATTTGTATCTGCCGGACATGCTTCTGAGAGAAGACATTCTACAGGTTTAAATTTGAGATGAATACTTACTTCATTTTTATCAAGCCCCTTACCAGCTTTAATGAAAAATGGAACACCACTCCATCGTGGATTGTCAAGAGACAATTTTAATGTTGCAAATGTTTCTGTGGTAGAATTTTTTTCCACACCCTCCTCTTGTAAATATCCTTCATATTGACCTAAAAAGACGGAATCTATTTTAATATGTTTAAGAACTTCTGCTTTTGCATCACGTATGTAATTACCGGTTAACAATTTAGGTGGTTCCATCGCTGTTAATGCTAGTAATTGCAAAGCATGATTTTGTACAACATCATTTAATACACCATTACTATCATAGAATTTACCACGACTTCCCACAAGCAATTTTTCTTCCATTATGATTTGTACAGATTCAAGATGTTCCGCATTCCATTGAGGTTCTAAGATTCTATTGGTAAAGCGCATTAATGCAATGTTACCAACGAGCTCTTTTCCTAAGTAATGATCTATCCGATATACTTGATCTTCTGAGAATACTCTGTTAATACATTGATTAATCTTTTTTGCAGATTTCAAATCATGTCCAAATGGTTTTTCATACACAACTCGTGCATACCCCTTTGTCTTTGTGAGTTTTTTTTCTGCAAGATTTTTTGTAACGGTATCAAAATGTTGTGGAAGTGTTGCAAGATAGAATATTCTATTACCTGAAAGGGCATGCTTCTGTTCTATTTTTTCAAGAAAATCTTTGAGTTGATCATAGTTATCTTCTTCGTAGAGATCAAAAGGGATATAATAAGAAGATTTTTTAAGTGTGTTCCATGCCTTTCTATCTACCTTACCCATACATTCATGTGCACCTGCAAGAATTTTTTCAATGGTTACTTTTGAACGTGAAAGTCCAACAAATGCTATTTTTTTAACCCTACCTGATTCTATAAGGTTATAGATTGCAGGGATTAATTTACGTTTGTTTAAATCTCCTGTTGCGCCAAGTATTATGAAGGTTACGTCCATTTTTTTCTTGATTTAGTAATTATTTGTTGTATATAAGACTTATCATTTAGCTTCCCTTAAATAAAAAAATTTCTTCCTAAATGTAATTATTTGATAAGTCCAGATAAAAAAATTGCAGAGAATCTAAGGGTCTGAACCATTATGACAATTAATTATAATTGTCTTCTAAATATTCAATAATCGCACCAGAATCTCCAACGTACCTATCACCATCTTTAATCACGGGCAGAGTGCCGACACCACTTTTTTCTTTGATTTCTTTTCGCATTGGATCTGAGGAGTCATAAGATACGTTAATTTTTTCAAATTCAATATCTTTTGCTGACATGTAATCACGTACTTTTGCACAGAATGGACATGTTTCATATTGGTATAATATTATTTTTGTCATGTTAATACTTCCACACTAAATCTTTATTAAACTTTCCTTCATCAAATTCTTTTCCTAGGAATTTTGTAATGTGTTGAACATCTATTTTTGCATTGTTTAGACATACAGATGCGCCTGGAGAAGGTGTGATGTTGAAGATGATACGATCTCCAATAATTTTTGCTTTTCCCATTTCAACCGTTTTGGTATTAACATCAACAATTTGTGGACGAATTCCACCGATGCCTTTCCCATACCTTAATTCTGATCCTTTAACAGAAGGAATGATTTTACGGATTTCTTTTGCAAATGCGTATTTCCCAAAGTAAGGAATATCATAGGTCATGTTCCATAAAACATAACGATAATAAGTAGGATCTGAGACTATTTTGATTAAACTTAAAATTGCATCAATACGGAAACGGAATAATTTTAGGAAGTCTATTATTGAATTATAGTTAAATCGTTCAATCATGGGAATAACTTTTGGAATGGGACCAAAACGATTTATGTTTTTATTCATAACATCAGGGTCTCCATGTACTGCTGCAAATGGAAGTTTTGGGTTCTGCATGGTATATACTTTTCCTTTCAAATAATTTGGTCCATTAAAAAAACTTCCTGCAATTGGAAGAAGAATTAAATTCTTTGCATATCCTAATTGATGTGCAAAATATAATGAATGACCAGAAACTGCAACAACAACAACTTTTGCGTGAATGATTTTTTTGTTTGTTTTGATTGTGTAATAATCATTTTGTTTTTTGATGGTGAGAACTTTGGTATTTAATAAAATATCTTCACTTTGTGATTCTTTGACAAATGATTCTGAAAGTTTCCCATAATCTATAGCATATCCTTGTTCTGTGTATATAGCTAACAGAGGTATACCTTGGTCTCTTCCTTCCACAATTTTAGGTTCAATTTTGGCTATTTCTTCTCGTTGAATTAAACGCATGTAGGGGAAGAGTTCTTTTCTTTCTTCATACCACAATTTTAATCTTTCAACTTCTTCTTGACCTACTGCTAAAAGCATTTTGGGAGTATTTCTATGTAATCCTTGATGTGTATCCACATAACTTGCAACGTATGATGCTGCTTTCTTCACAGATGTAGAAGTTTTTAATGTGTAATGAGATTCAATATCCCCAATATGTAATGTTTGAGAATTGTTTGTTCGTGCAGATTGTACTTTCGCAATCTTGTCGTATTTTTCTATGAGAAGGATATCTTTGACATCAGTGTATTTTTTCAGTGTGTAAAGGATTGATGTTCCAGTAACTCCAGCTCCGATGATTGCGACGTCATATTGTTTCATATTCACATTAAAAATTATAAGCTCTTTAAGTGTATTGCTGTTTATTTCAAAGAAAATTTGAATTTAAGGGATTCTTTTTAAAGATTTCAGTAAATAATTGTCACCTTCTTTTTCTAAGATGGCTTCTGTTTCGCCTTTATCAACAATGATTTCTTCTTTTGCTTCTGCAAGAGATGGTTTTTTGAGATCCATTTCTAAGGCTTCTATGGTCATTTCCATTTCATCTTCCATGATTTGTTTGCCTTGCCATTGAAGGTTGAGACCGTCTTCTTCTCTTCGTGGAATGACTTCAATCCCAAAGTGTGGTACTGATTGACCTGCACTCAATCCGTTTCTTACAAGAATATTAGTACCTTGTGCGCCAAGAGATTCAAAAACTGCAATGGAAACTTTCTTTGCTGCTGACACACATTTATTTAATGTGTCTTCTGGCACCATTTCCATAATAGGATAATGTTTTTTAGGGTAAACTGTAATTTGTCCTGGTGTTGTCACTTTATCTTTTACAGCAATAACGATATCTTCATCTGCGTAAATGATATCTTCATTTTTGTCCAGTAAGTCACAGTATTCACATTTCATATTTATTTAAACAAGTTAGCAATATCATCTAACGTTACATCCTCATCTTTTGATTCATCTTCGTCGTCGTTGTTATCTTCATTATTATCATCTTCTGATTCTTCGTTATCTTCTTCTGGTTCAACTTTCTTAGGGTTGGATTTTTTTGCTTTAGGTTTTTTCTTAACTTTACTGGATTCAATACGACTTAATAATCCCCCACCCTTTTTGGTTTTTGAAATAGGTTCGTCTTCTTCTTGATCCTCGTCATCTTCTTCAACAACTTCTGTTTCTTGTTCAGGTTCATCATCGTCATCATCTAATTCATCATTAATTTCTTCTTTAAGATCTTTAAGAGTTGTTTGTTTTTCTACACCCATCAATGAAAGAATTTTATCTTGTACTGCAATTCGTACTTTCTCTTGCATAGAACCTTCAATTAATTTTTCAGTATCATCAATAATTTTATCGCCATCTTTTCTAGGAATAAGATGAATCATGAAATGTAATGCTCTTTGACCAGCTGCTTGCCCATTTGCAATAAAGATAGAAGTCCCACCAACCTTTAATCCTCTAAGTAATGCTTGTGATAATCGTTTGGATATTTTAAATAAATGTTGCAAGACGTCGTCCGGTACTTGTGGCATGATTGCATAATGTTCTTTTGGAATGAGAAGGAGATGTCCTTTAGTTGCTGGTTGGATATCTAGAATTGCAATACATTGTTTATCTTCATAAATTTTCTTAGAAGGAACTTTACCTTCAACGATTTGACAGAAGATGCATTGTTGCTTTTGTAAGTCTGCGATTTCTTCAGGAGACATGTTCTTTAGCTTTTCTTCTAGCTCTTTACGTTCTTTTGGAGATAAGTCTTCTATAGATTTGGGCTGTTTGGCCATGGTATTTGGAATGGGAGGAAGTTTATAAATATAGTGCTGTTGGAAATATCCAATAACACCCCCACAATTAAAAATTTTAACGTTCCTAAATTCTATAAGAATCTTTGAATATTCTCAAAACTAACGTTTTAGATGTTCCTAAATATCAAAGATATTCCTGTACATTCTCAAAACTAGCGTTTTGGAC
>JABMOA010000125.1 GCA_013204355.1 Candidatus Woesearchaeota archaeon
ACCTATTACTTCATCAATAATTGAGTAAATGGTCTCAGAAAGATAATATTTACCAGATTCTTTTGTAACAATATTCTGATCAATTAGATTTTTTATGATTTTTTGAATATGACGATTTACCCAAGAAATTCCTTTTTCTTTTTGTATCCATTCTCTTATTTCTCCTGTACTCACACCACTTTGTCTTCCTGAAAGCCAATGCATGGCTTCTAAAACATTGTAAGAACTCTTATTTGAGATTGCTCCTTCTAAATTTGGAAAAGATTCTTCTCTTTCTTGATTATGATCCTTATTACGCATAAAACGAACAAATAGTTCTGAATATTTAAGTTTTATGCAATAAGTACGAATAAAACGAACGCTTACCTTTTATGTTTCATTGTGTCTATACTTCATATCAGCCTACCACGGCTTAAAACGAGGTAACTAAAATGAAAACAAAAATAAGTCAAAAATCAAAACTACGATGGGGATTAGCCGCATCACGAATGTTTGCTATGTTAGAAAAACACCACACAAGTATTACAGGTGCAATTTTAACCAACAATAAAGCAGTATTGAAAACTCTTGATCTGGTGGGGGTTCTGTAAGATGATAACTCTTACAAAATACGGAGCAACATGGTGTCCGCCTTGCAAAATGATGAAACCTGTATTAAAAGAATTAAGGAAAATTCATCCAACATGGAAAATTATTGAAATTGATATTGATCAGAATGAGAAATTAGCTGATAAAGAAAATATTCAATCAGTACCTACTTTGATTTTTAGTGATGGAAAGAAAACAAAACGAAAAGCAGGTTTCATGAATAAAATTGAAATTGAAACTTTTGTAAAGAAAACATTTGGAGGTGATTCACAATGAAAAAACGTAAATTCGCTGAAATAGTCTGGCTTGATGCTGTACTTTATGATAGAGTAACTGAGGAAACAGAAAACAAGACACCCTCTGATCTGCTTTATGCAATTACAAGTTATGGTTACATCCTCAAAGAAGATAAGAAAGCCATTATCTTAACACATGAAGATGCAGGAGACGAGAAGAGTTTCTTAGTGATTCCAAAAAAATGGATTAAGAGTAAGAGGATTTTAGGAGATGTTACTCCTCCTTGTTGTTCTAATGTAACTTGTGGTACTGCTCAGAGGCGGAGGTTGTCAAGATGAACGTCAAAGAAGCGATTGAATTAGCTGAGGAACAGGAATTAAGAAGAAAAGAAGATTCTCGGAAGCAAACAGAATGGTGGGCAAAAATCAAATCTCCGAAAATTAATGGAGAATGTTTTTCTGAGAACAAAGAAAAAAATTCATTCAAACAATTAATACGAAAATGCAAACGGATTGATGAAGAAACTAAAGAAGGCATTAGATTTATTGAATCTAAGGGAGATCATTTTACTTTGTATAAAGAAAATAAAGTTGCTCTGTATCTTTATTCTGATGGTTCTCTTCATCTTCAACGTTGGGGGATGTATATGGGAAATGAATATATCAAAAAATTCACCAGAAATAATTGTTTAGATAAAGGAATATTACATGATCTTATTGATATTGAGTTGAAAGATTTGGTTATGGAACAAATTGGAGAAACGAAAGATAAAGATTTGGTGTTGCAACAGATTGTGGGGTGGGAAAAATGAGTTATAAACATATTAAATCTGAATTTGTCAAATCAATAATTAAAAAAACTAAATGGAAAGATAGCTTGTATATTGATGATTTGATGAGCATAGAACAATTAGCGTTAGGAGAAAGATTTGGAAACATGACTTCATATATGTATTGGGGTTGGCCAAGAAAATATAAAAAAGAATGGGAAGCGATTTGGATGGAACTAAATCCAAAACAATACAAAGAAAGTCAAGAATACAAAAAAGCAGAAAAAGAACGTGAAAGAAAGGAGCGAGAACATCTTAAAAGAGAAGAAAGATTAGAACTTGAGAAAGCCCAAGTATCGTGGAAGAAAATGGGAGGATTAAGATGAAAACAGAAAAAGAAATTAGAACACTTTTAGATGAATTTTTTTTTGAATTTAATAATATTGATAGCATAAATAATCTTGATAGAACTTGGTTTTTATCTGGTTATCTTCGTGCTTTAAATGATGTCTTAGAAAAACCACATAAACATAAACTCTTTGTATGTAATCAGGGTGAAAATCGTTCAAAGACTGCTGTTACTTTGTTTGGTGGACGTTGTGTAGGGATTTATACGAATTTGACAAAAGAAGATTTAGATTGGGCAGATATTGTCTATGTCTTTGAAGAAGATCAACGGACAGAGATTGGCAAGAGATTTCCAGAAGAATATCTTCAGAAAAAAATATTGAACTTGGATATTCCTGACATCTATTCCTATATGAATCCAAAATTAGTGCTAGAATTAAAGAAGAAAATGAGAG
>JABMOA010000126.1 GCA_013204355.1 Candidatus Woesearchaeota archaeon
ATAAAGTTCTGAATTCGGCTCTAGATGTAAACATTCTATAAGGCTCTTCGGTTCCTTTTGTAATTAAATCATCTATTAAAACACCTATATACGCTTCATCTCTTTTGAGTATAAAAGGCTCGTTATTTTGTGTTTTTAACGCTGCGTTTATACCAGCCATTAAGCCTTGAGCGGCAGCTTCTTCATAACCAGTTGTGCCATTAATCTGACCTGCGAAATATAAATTTTCAACAAGCTTTGTTTCTAGTGTATGCTTTAATTGAGTAGGTGGAAAATAATCGTATTCAATAGCATATCCAAATCTAAGAAACTTAACATTTTCAAAACCAGCAACTTTACGCAATGCTTTATCTTGAACATCTTCAGGTAATGAAGTTGAAAATCCATTAACATAAGTCTCTACAGTATCCCAGCCTTCTGGTTCAACAAAAATTTGGTGGCGCTCTTTGGTTGCAAATCTATCAATTTTATCTTCTATAGAAGGACAGTATCTTGGCCCAATACTTTGTATTCTACCATTAAACATTGGAGATCTATCAAAGCCTGTTCTTAACAAATCATGTACTTCTAAGGAAGTATAGCTCATATAACAAGAACGTTGCTCAACTAACGATTTTGTAGATGATAAATAAGAGAATTTTTCTGGATTTTCATCTCCGGGTTGTTCAGTCATTTTTGAAAAATCTAAAGATCTAGCATCAACCCTAGGGGGTGTTCCAGTTTTCATTCTTCCTGATTCAAAACCTACTTTAATTAAATCTTCAGTTATACCAATTGAAGCGCTTTCTCCAGCTCTACCACCACCAAAAGTTTTATCTCCTAGATGCATTAAACCGTTTAAAAAAGTGCCTGCTGTTATGATAACTGTCTTTGATTTAATTTCAATTCCTAAGGCTGTTTTAACTCCTATAATTTTATCTTTATCAAATAACAAACCAACAACATTTTCCTGATAAAAATCTAAATTTTTAGTGTGCTCTAACATCGTTCTCCAACATTCTGCAAAACGCATTCTATCACTTTGAGCTCTCGGACTCCACATTGCAGGTCCTTTAGATTTATTTAACATTTTAAATTGAATAGCTGTTTTATCTGTTACAATTCCACTATAACCACCTAAGGCATCAATCTCTCTTACTATTTGTCCTTTCGCGATTCCTCCCATTGCTGGATTACAACTCATTTGCGCAATATTTTGCAAATTCATTGTAATTAAAAGTGTGTGTGCGCGCCCAAGTTTGCACTTGCTGCAGCTGCCTCACTTCCGGCATGTCCACCTCCAACAACTATTACATCATAAACCGTATTAAACATATTTGATCCTATTATGTTCCATGTGGAACGTTTTTAAATTTTTAATAAAGCTAAACACATATTCTCTTGAGCACGCATTTCTTTTTTCGCTTCTTTAGTTTTATCTTGATAACCCATAAAATGCAAAACGCCGTGAATTATAACTCTATTTAACTCATTATCAATGGTTTGAGTGAATATTTTAGCGTTTTCTCGAACCCTCTCCACAGAAATGAAAATATCACCACTAATTAGCTTTCCTAATGTATAATCAAAGCTAATAATATCAGTTAAAGTATCGTGCTCTAAAAATTCAATATTCAATTTCAATAAATATTCATCATCAGAAAAAATGTAATTCAATTCACCTTCAATAAATCCAAGTACATCAATACATTTCGAAATCCATTTTTGAATAGCCTCTTCATTTTCTAATTTGAATTCCGTTTCATAATTAAATTCAATCATTCTTCAGTTTTAAAATACTCTTGTACTTTCTTTTTGTAAATAGTGCGCAAAGGTAATGATTGTCTGTTTAATATTTCGTTATAATTAAAATACTGATTTTGAAGTTTTAATCTATCAATATTCCTTATTTGATATTCTTCAATATTAGTTTCCGATTTCCTCTTTATATCTTCACCTTGCTCCAATGTGGCTTTTTCTAATTTTAATAACTCATAATTTAGTTGTTGCATTTTTTGTGTCACATCTTTTGTAAAACCTTTTTCTAATAGTTCCTTTTCAAGTTCTTCCATTTGCTTCACGGCATCACCAGAACCATTTCCTGGTGTCTTACCGCCTTCACCCAACATCTCTTTAAACATTTCTCTCAATTGAAATTGTTGCTTGTAAATTTCATATAAATCACCATTCATTTGCTCCCCTCCTTCACCTGGTTTTATTCCTTTTTCTTCACCTGGTTTTTCACCCGGTTTCTCCCCTTTTTTCATGCCTTCTTTCATTTGATCCATTAATTCACCCTGTTTTTTAATTATATCTGGTAAACTAAATTCTGGGGGGCTTCCTTTTCCTTTTCCAAA
>JABMOA010000011.1 GCA_013204355.1 Candidatus Woesearchaeota archaeon
AAGCGTATAGTTTGGAATCTAATATTTATCCTGCATTTCTCTAATTTTTTTTTCCATTTCTTCGATATTGTCCTCATCTATTTTTTCATTTTTGATTTCTCTCAATATTTTATTTTCTTTGTCTTTTTCTAATGCCCTGATTCTTTTTAGTACATCCTCAGGATTTGTTAAAACTCTACGAGAGCCCAATTTTGTTAATCCCCAACCAAGGATCAAGGCTATTGCAAATCCTAGTATTGATGCAGGTTGAAAACTTCCTATTATTAGAATCGCCACTGAACTAATCATGATTAGTATTCCACTAATCATGGCAGAGGTAGATGATCTTTCAGTTTGATATATGTCCGAATAATCCTCGTCCAATGGACCATAATCTTCATCCAATATTGAAAGATTCAAAAACTATAGACTTAAGCGTATTGGAGTTTAGAATCTGAGGATTATCTCCAATCATCAGGTATTGAAAATTGATATTCGCTTCTATCTTCCCATTCAGCAACAGTTGATTGACAATTATTTGCTCTGAATTCTTCTGCTTCTTTTTGAGTTTTTGCATAAAGTTTTGCGTTCTCGCCCAAATCACCACCCGTAGCAATGTCAATGGAAGCACTTGCTATGAAATCCCATTTTTCTGCACAATCATAACCCATGATTGACTCAATTCCAGTTCCATCTAATGAAACAAACAAATTCAAAGCTAAAAGCACAGCAAGAATAATTATTCCAACTATGATTACACCCATGAACATGGTTTTCATGAATAATCTTTAGAGTGTATGAACTTAAGCGTATGGTCTATTCTCAAAAGAGTTCAGAATCTTTTTTCCATACAGTCCTTAATCCTATTTTACCATACACTCTTTCTAAATGATCAATACTATTACAAACCCTGCAAAGCAGATTCAAGTCTTCAACACCTCTGTCACCTCTATGAATTAACATGACGAAATTTGTGCTCATACCATGATCTGTTTTCTTCATACTCTTCTGTTCTTTCATTCCCCCACCTTTGATATGGTTGATTTCTAAGAATCTTGTATCATCACAGCCACACATAGAGCATTTCATAGCAGGGTCTATTTTAGCTAAAACTTCTAGTCTCTTTTTTTGATGTTGTTCTTTTCGGTATTTTTTGATACGAGTAGAATTTTCTTTTGTATATTTTTTATCATATTGTTTTTTTTCTTCCTTGTGTTTTTCATAATATTCTTTTTTGTATAATTTCTGTTTTTCTTTATTTTTCTCTCTATAATCTCGATTGTATACTCGTGCTTTTTCTGAATCTTTCCATACCATTTTACATCAATCCTCTTTCTTGTCCCATACAACACTCAAACCCGTTTTACCATACACTCTTTCTAAATGGTCTAAGCTATTACAAGCTCGACAAAGCAAATTCAAATCTTCTGTGCCTCTTTTACCACTACGAATAATCAAAATCATATTGCGCATCCCATCATCACGTTTCTGATGTTCTTTCATTCCGCCACCTTTGATGTGATTTACTTCTAAGAATCTAGTATCGTCACAACCGCAATTAGCACATTTCAAAGAAGGATCTACCTTGCTCAAACTTTCAAGTCTTATTCCTCCGTAAGACTTTTTCTTGTATTGGTCATATTTGGAAATATTTTTTTTGTAATACTTGTTTGTTCTTAGACATACTTTTTCCTTGTTTTTTTGATACCATTCTCTATTCTTTCTGTTTAATTCTTCTCTGTTTTTCTCTCTATAAGCAGCTAGTTCATCTTTATGTGAATCTCGCCAAGATGCCCGCAGTTCTTTATGTGTATCTTCATACTCTTTCCGTCTAGCCTTGCGTTCTTCATCAGAAAGTGCCATGAACTATCTATTGGAATTTTGAAGTTAAAACCATTATGTGAATGTATTATCTGTGAATCTTAGTTGTCTTCATTCATTAAAGCAATTCTAGCTTCTGTGGGATTATCATCTTCAAGATTTAAAAGATTCAAAAGTTCTAAACGAGTATTTTCATCTGCTTGAGATAACTCTCGTATTCGATCAAGTTTTTTCTTAACTTCTATTAACTGATTATTATTCGCATTTGGCGGTCTTTGCCCTAGAAGAGCTGTATATTCACCACGAGTAATTGTAAAAAGTTCCAGAAGAAGATCTAACCTCTCACATACTCTATCAAGTTCAAACTCTAATTCCCATATTGCTCTCATGTTCAAAGTGCAGTATAATGAAAGAGTATGAAACTATTATGCTCATTCTCAGTTGATAACTCACCTTGTTTTTCGCGTTTTCCTGTTTCACGGGGAAAAAGACGAAAAACAATGCTCGTTAGTCACACTTTACAGTAGAAAAAACATCCAAATTCTAAAAAAACTGAGAAAAACTATCCTGCAAGTATTGGAGGTTTGAACAATTCAGGCTCATTATCTCCATCATAATCACAAATCTCAAACGGTTTATCCTCTAACTGCATACCACAATCTCGACAAAGTTTAGAACGTCTTTCAATTTCCTTTTCATAATATACTAGGTTTTGCCAAAATCTATGTGGCATTTCTAAAAGACTTGTAAGGTATTTTCTTTTTCCACTTGATAACAATCCACACCACACAAACTTTGATTTCTTATCAGATAACAAACTAAACACTTCCTGCTGTAAATTTTTGAAATGCCTTTTTTCAAGATAATTAATAGAGTGATTTCTTACTTGAACATTGAATAAATCTTCTATTGGATACCTATACACATACTTCAAAATATGTTTCACTTTTTGAGGTTCATTGATTATACTTGCATATTCGCTAAACAGATTTACAAAACCTTTCACTTCATAGTTTAGATTCTTTTGAATTAC
>JABMOA010000127.1 GCA_013204355.1 Candidatus Woesearchaeota archaeon
CGTACAAATTTAATATGAATCACAGGTCGTGCTAAATCTATGAATCCAAAATGCCCAGGACATTCTTTCAACTTTTGGCCACAGGTTTTACATCGTAAACCAGGATCAATTACTCCTAAACGAAGATCCATTAATCCACCATCTACAGGGTAACCTTCTTTATCATACAATTCTGGCGTTACAACTTTCGCTGTAGATGCCTCTGTGATTTGTTTTGGTGAAAAGATTCCAAATGAGATACTCTCGACTTTTTTATGTACCTGTTGATCCATTTTTTATTTTCCTCAGTTAATATTTATTTTTTAAATTAAGTTTAGTGTAGACACCAAGACTTCTAATTTCATCTAGTAAGAGTTTAAATGCGTAACTCATTTCAACATTCGCCATATCGGAATTATCTCCAAATAAAGGTGAAACTGCTCTTCCCGCTTTCCGTGCATCATAAAAGCCCATCAATCCAGATTGTTCGCAAATTGGAATTACTGCTCTATCTGCATTAAACCGTTCTTTTAACAATAAGGAAGCTCCATGTGCAATGAATGTATCTTTCTCCATCTCTCCTAATCTTAAACCACCCTCTTTAGCTTTACCTTCGGTTGGTTGCCTTGTTAGAAGTTGGATTGGACCCCGTGCACGTGATTGCATTTTATTTGCGACCATGTGACGTAATCGTAAGTAATACATATTCCCTACATAAATACGTGCAAGCATTTGTTTTCCAGTACGTCCATCAACAAATACTTCTTTACCATCTTCATTAAATCCTAATTGTGCTAATTCTTGACGTAAATCGGCTTCAGCTTCAGATTTGAATAATGTTCCATCAACAAATCTTCCCCCAAGAGCACCTACTTTACCACCAACTAACTCAATAAGATGTGATATAGTCATACGTGATGAAACTCCGTGCGGCGTGAAAATTAAATCTGGAACAATTCCTGAGATTGAAAAAGGAATATCTGATTGTGGTACTAATACACCGGTAACTCCTTTCTGTCCGTGACGTGACGTGAACTTATCACCTATTTCTGGAATTCTTTCTTGACGTAATCGTACCTGGACAAGTTTGTTACCTTCTTCATTTTCTGTAATTGCAACAAAATCTGCAACACCTTTTTCTCCATGTTTTAATGAAACTGAACTTTCTCGCCTAATAGCAGCCGATAAATTGTATTCATCTAAACTACTTAAGAAACGTGGTGGTGATGTTCGTCCAATTACAACATTTCCTTCCTTAACTGTTGCTTCTGGATAAATAATACCATCACCTTCTAAGAATGCATAATCTGCTTCAGTTCTATATCCTTTAACTTCTTTATCAGGAACAGATACTTCATCAATTAATCCACCAGAATATCGTAATTCTTCAGCACTTACTGGCTGAAAATATGTACTTCTTGCAAGACCACGTTGAACAGATCCTTGGTTTAAAATGACACCATCCTCCATGTTATAACCATCATAACACATGATCGCAACAATCATGTTTTGTCCTGATGGATGCTCATGATAATTTGTAACATCATGAATTGCTGTTTTTACAATGGGAAAATGTGGATAATGTAATAAGTTTGCATCCATGTCCATTCGTAAATGATAATTAGCTGCATAAAATCCTAAAGATTGTTTCTGGTTCTTACTTCCAATAATTAAACGTGAAGACGGTGTAAAATTTCCAAATGGAACTAATGCTGCTGTAATACCACTAATTGCAAAAGATTCAACTTCTAAATGTGTATGCTCTTCTGTAACATCTTCATCATTATATGCAACAAAAGAATTTTCTTCTTCGGCAGCATCTAGATATTCAACAATTCCTTGTCTTACAAGATCTGCCCATGTAATTTCATTAGATTCTAATTGTTGTAAATGTTTCTCTGTTAAAAGTGATTTTCCTCCTTTAATAACAATTAAAGGTCTTCTTGCACGACCAGCATCACTCCAAACATAGACAGCATTTGCAGATTCATTAAAATAAACATTAACCTCTGCTGAAAGAGAACCTTTTCTTCGTAAATCACGAATGTCCTGTGTAAATGTTGATGCATTATCAACCTTACCAACATATACTGAATTAATAAAAACGTCAGCCATTTTATTGAGCCTCCTGTAATCCTAATGATTTAATAGCATCGAGGACTTCTTGATCATCTGTTTCTTGTGATAATGAACATAACATTGCTAAATTTTTACGCAACCCAATGTTTGTTCCTTCTGGTGTTTCAATTGGACATAATCTTCCAATATGTGTACAATGTAATGCCCGTGCAGCAAAGTTCTCTTGGGAACTAGATAAAGGACTTACAACTCTTTGTAAATGTGAAATCATATCTAAAAAGTTAATCCTACTAATTCTTTGAGAAACTCCTTGACGTCCACCAACCCATTCCCCGGTTGCCATCGCTGAATAAAGTCTAGAAGTTAATAATTTATCACGAATAATAACACGAACTGAAGGAAGTTTACCTCGTTTAATGATTCTTTGGAAGTTATATAAAATATCACCAACCAACACTTTGAAGTTTGCACGGAATAAGTCAAGTAATAAGTCTCCACTCATGCGTAATCTTTTATTCATATAATGATCTTTGTCATCTTCTTCTTGCTGACCATTTGATACATCAATGAATTTTTTTAACATTTTACAAATGTTTTGAGCTTTAGCATGACGCATCTTTTCACCAGATCCCATATTTGGAAGTAAAAATTTATCTAGGATATCTTTTGTACGTTCCATACGTATTTCTTTTGCTTGTGCAATCCCAATTCTTTTTCCAATGTAATCAATTGCGTCATCTTGAGTTTTTATATCAACAAATTCAAATAAGTTTAGGATAACTTCATCATACGTTTTTTCTGTTGAAATAGCTTTCATGATTTCTTCGTCTTTAAGTAAACCAATCGCTTTTAACACAATCACAATAGGCATTTGTTTTACACGTGTGAAAGACATATAAAAAATACCATCTTTCTTACGTTCAAAGGTGTGAGGTATTTTATAAGATCCTGCTGCTGCAAAGAAACGACCACTAAATTCACCTTTTACTTTTTCAACAACAAAATTATTACCTGCAAGATCTTCAACGTTTACAATAACTCTTTCAGTGCCATTAATAATAAAATATCCACCTGGATCTGTTGGATCTTCACCACGTTTGATTAAATCTTCACGAGATAAACTATCAAGATTACAATATTTAGATTTTAACATAATTGGTAATTTTCCTATTTCGGCTGTAAAATTCTCACGTTGTACATCATTAATGTAAGTACTTACTTCTAAAAAAATAGGAGCTGTGTAAGAAATTTTTCTTAAACGTGATTCCATTGGATAAATAGGCCGTTTAGAACCATCTGCTTCTGTGATTTCTGGTTTGCCAACTGTGATTCGTCCAAACCTGATTTTAAATCTCTCAATATTATGAGGAATTATTGTTGGTTCTGCTTCTTTATTTTCTTCAATTACAATTTGAAGTCCTTTCTCAAGAAGAGTATTAAATGATAGAATACTACTATCTACAAACCTTTTTTCTTCAAAGTACTTTTTTACCAATATTGAACGATTCATTATTATATTACCTCTACCCTTCAACTACCAACCTATAATATGATGATGTTCCAGCAGTTCTACTGGTTCTTTCTATTTTGATGATATCACCAGCTTTTATTCCTAAACCTGAAATAGCTGGATCATTAATAAGAATTTTTGGAAGATGTTTACCTTCTATGTTATGGAGTGCAAAGAGTTTATCTTTATCAGAATCATTTACTTTTGAATGTTTTGGGACGAATTGATGTTGTAGGACATTTATGGTCATGTTTGTTCC
>JABMOA010000128.1 GCA_013204355.1 Candidatus Woesearchaeota archaeon
GAAGAAGAAGCATCAACTGAAGAACCTGTAGTGGAAGAAGAAGCATCAACTGAAGAACCTGTAGTGGAAGAAGAAGCATCAACTGAAGAACCTGTAGCGGAAGAAGAACCAGAAGAAGAACCAGAAGCAGAAAAATGCCCAACTTGCGGTGGAGAAGCAGGACCAGAGCATGTATGTCCTGAAGAAGAAACACCTGTAGCTGAATAAACTTGCTTTTTTATTTTAATTTTATTTCTACTATTCTTTTAAGATTGATTAAAACTCATTAAAAAAATTATTTTAACTTAAGATCAAAACAAACTCTAAACCAACCAGGAGAATATTGTCCACATTTTACTTTTCTAAGGACACGAACAGGAAATTTTAATTCTTTACATTTTTCTCTAATCAATTTTGCAGTATGATCAATCTCTTTCTGATCTAAGAAACCATAAAGATGAATGATACCATTCTTTTTCAAACGAGGCAAGGTTACATCTAAAAAAGTTTCAGCCGTTTTAGGGAGAGGCATACAAATCCTATCAAATTTATGTTTTAGTTTAGGAAGAATTTCACGAACATCACCTTCTTTCAAAAACACCTTAGTTTCTAATTTATTCAACCTCACATTTTGCATCCCATAAAACTGTCCGCTTGGATTTAATTCTATCCCTAGTACTGATTTCACTGGAGAATTTTTTGCAATCACTAAAGGGAATGGTGCACATCCTGAAAACATGACAAGCACTTCTTCATCTTTCTTAACTTGTTTTGCAACACGTAATCTTTCACTTCCTGTTCTCGCAGAAAAATATACTAATTCTAAATGTAATTTTAAATTGATATTATTTTCATGGTGGATTGTTTCTTTTGATTTCTTCCCTGCAAGAATTTTTACTTTCCTTGTCCTATAAATGCCTGAATGGATTTCAGATTTTTTAACAATTGTTTCAATTAATGGATGCGTTTCCAAATATGCTTCTGCGATTTTATGTTCTTTCTTCTGTAATTCTTTAGGGATTTCTAAAATCATAATAGTCCCCACAATTTCTTGCGAACGAGGAAGTATTTGCATTTCTTTCCTTGTTAATTTCTTTTTTAGAACATCTTTCACAGTCACAATTTTAGGAATCCGAGGAAAATTAAATTTTGTATTAACAACTTTTGCTCCCTTAATTTTTACAGATTCTGTTATAGGAAAATAAATATAGCCCATTTCCTTGACTGCACGTAAATTTGGATGCATAATTCCTCTCTTAGAAAGTTCTTTTCGTACATGTTGTGCATTTTTAAGTTCTGTGAATACTGCGAGCATATAAAGAACAAAAGAAAAAGTGTATTTAAATGTTACTTACGATCTAAACCGATTTTAGCATATTCTTTGTATGCTTCTCTGATTTTATCGTCAACTCCAAGAACATGTGCAAGTAACGCAACCCGTGTCCACATCCCATTTCGTTGTTGTCGCCAATACATAACTCTTTGATCACCTTTCAGGTAATCTATCTCTGGCGCAATTTCATCTCGTTTTGGGCCAGGATGCATTAAGATTGCACCCTCGCGCATGGAATCAAGTGAATCCATTGTAAACTTGAAGTTTTCATTATAATCACCACTTCCGCCATGTTCACTTTGAACTCTTGTCATATATACAACATCAGCTAAAGGCATTACTCTGCGTAACGAATTAGTTTCTTTATGAACCATAACACCTCGTGTGTCTATATACTCTTCAGTCTCTTTATCAATCTGTAATCCTTCTGGCGCAACAAAGTATGCGGTGATATTTTTATGTAATGCTAAAATCTTTGCAAGTGAATGGACCGTCCTTCCACGAAGACAATCACCTACAAATGCAACAACCTTTCCATCTATATTTCCTTTAAAAGATTCATTAATTGTGTAATAATCTAAAATTCCTTGAGTAGGATGACGTTTTGTACCCGAACCAGCATTAATGAAAGGAATTTCTCTTCCTGAACTTTTTTGTACCCATAAACCAAACAAATCATACTCGTCACTGGGGTGGCGACAAACTAAAGCATCTCCATAAGATGAGAGAGTTCGTAAAGAATCTTTTTCTGATTCTCCTTTTACTTCAGATGATGTACTTACATCCTTAATATCAACTGTTTGCATCCCAAGAATTCCCGCAGCACGTGAAAATGATGCCCATGTTCTTGAACTAGGTTGTTTAAAAAGATTGATTGAACCACGACCCCGTAAGAGTTTACCTAAAAATTCTCGGTTCCCATCATCAATCCTTCTAGCAGCTTTTGCAGTTTCACAAATCGTTGTTAAAAATTCAAGATCAAAATGTTCAGCATTAATAATATGCCTTAATCTTCCATTTTCATCTCGGCAAGCTTTCTCTATATCGGCTGGAGACTGTCTTTTAAAAGCCTCAAAATGTGCTTTGTCTACGTTAGAAACAGATTCATACTCACCCCAATAAATCCCAGGAGCTTTTTTATCATTCATCAAAAATATAACATCACCTTCAAACTATAAAAAGATTTACCTACCCTAATTAGTAATAAATACCTTCTCTTTTTAACTTACGAAGTGTTTTTTGTTCATGAGATTTTAATTTTTTCATTTTTTCTTCAGAAATTTCCGTTTTTGAACTAAGAAATTTCAAATTATAATTTTTAAAGATTCTTCCAAAAATAAATTTCACTCTCGCCATATGAAAATCAGAAGTTACAACCACGATATCTTTTACTTTATAACCACCAATAATTACATGAGAGAATAAAGCATCTTCTACTGTATGACTACTTTTAGCTATTTTAAGAAATAGCGATTTACTGATACCTTTTTTCAATAAGTATTCCTTAGAATATGAAGCATGCATCTTTTTAGTAGTATTAAAATGACCACCAAATGCACCAGTCGCAATAATTTTATATCCTTTTTCTAATGATTTAAATCCTAAATCCAAACGTTCTTTTGAAATAGAGGATAATCTTCCTTGATTATCATTTGTGTGTCCAAGAATAATCATAATACCTTTCATGAAGAAAAGAAAACCATAAAACTATTTAATACTAACTAAAAAAATGCACTCAAACCTTTTTGTGATAATTTTTTATTCTCTTGTCCTAACTTTTCTAATTTTGTTCTAACACGATCTTCATTGAAATCATGTTTCTCAACTAATAATTTTAACAACGCAGGTTCATCAATCTTTTTCCATTCTAATTCAAAAGTGTCTGTAACAGGAATATCTTTAATGGTTTCAAATATTTCTTTCCATGGTAAATCTGGATAAGATTGATCCCATTCTACTTTTTCAAAAATTGCATCAAAATCTTCACCCAGTTCTTTAATTAATTTCAATCCTTTCTTAGGTCCAATTCCTTTTACACCACCTGGATTATAATCCGTCCCTGCAAGAATTGCAAGCACAATCAATTGATCTTGGGTTACATTTAATTCTTTCAAAACATCTGCAAGCTTAATGACTTCAGGTTTAATTGTGACATATCCTAAAGTACCTGTTTTACGTCGTTTTCCTTCTATTGATAAATTTCTAATTAATGTAGGACATCCAAAGATAAGATTATCATAATCCTGAGATACTGACCCATAGGCTTTTCCTATCTTGACCATATATGCTGTTTGAGCTTCACCTTCTGATGGGGCTTGGACTATTGGTAAACCTAAAGCATTCAGAAGATTCTTTGCATCAGCAACCATTTCTTTTGTTAATACTGCTGTTCGCCCAGCTTGCTTTTTCATCTCTGCGTAATCATCTGATTCTTCTGCTTCTTTCAATTTCAAGAATGCTTCTTGTTTCACAGCTTTCCGAATTTCCCACGTTTTCTGTTTAATTGCAGGAGCTTTCCCATCAAACACAAACACTAATTTCAAACCTTGTTCCATTAAAGAAGTTGTCCTATTAAATAATCCAATAAGGTGAGACGTTACATTCCCGTGTTTATCAGTAAGAACAGAACCATCAATACCACGAATTGTTGTAAGAAATTGATACAAAAGATTCATAGAATCAACTGCAAGAATTTTATTTTTTAGATCTTTAATAAAAATTTCTTCCCGAACAACAATATCTTTGAACTTTAAACCCATTTTACTCAATCTTTTTTACTAACGCATTCTGAAATGCATCTGATTCTAACATCTCTTGTGCTTTTTTATTTAAATCCTTGGTATATAAGAAAAGGAGAGGTAACTTCTTGATGCGTGCTTCCATGTATGCTGTAGAAAGATCTTTCTCATCACATCTTACTTTATCTTTTGCTTTACAGAAATATGTCATTTCTCCTACAATTGAAGGAACACGTAATACGAAATCCATTTCTTTATTTTTTCTAATCGTTTCCTTTTGATCAATTTTGATATTTAAGTTTTTCAAGAATTTTTCAATGGAGGGGAGGAAATCTTCTTGCACAGTAACTTTACGTCCACGTGTTTTCTTTTCTTCTTCTATTGGTTCTTCAATTAATTTTTCTTGTTTTGGTAAAGGTTTAGGACGAATAATTTTTTCTTTTAATTCTTGAGGGGGTTCTTCTACAACTGGAATTTCCTCTTCAATTTTCTTTTCTTCTAAAATCTCCTCAGAAACAAGGTTTACTTCTTCTTCTGGTGCAGCTTCTTCAATTACAGATTTTTCAACAACAGGTACCGAAACAGGAGGCAAAGCAGTAGTTACTTCTTTAATTTGTTCTACAATTTTTTCCTCAGGTTCAGCAATAGGTTCTTCTTTCACGATTGGTTCAGGCTTTACTTCAGGAATAACTTCTTCCTTTTGCACTTCAACAATTACTTCTTCTACTTTTTTCTCTTCTACTTTTGGCTTCAAAATATCTCCAATGAGTGCACTTGCTTCTTGTGCTGCAAGTAAATGCCATTTCCAAAAAAATTCTACACCTGCAGGTGAACGTACTTGTAAGGGGATTGCAAAATCTTTTAGTTGCCGTAATGCAACTTTTGATAATAAATCTAAATCATTTTCTCTAAGAATACGTTCATTTTTCAAATTTTCTAAAACATCATAATCTTTAGGGTTAAGATTATCTTTTGCAAAGAAAAACAATTGTTCTTCCTGGCCTTCCAGAAAATATAAAGGAGACCCCCCTAATTTGAGATACGAAATTTTAACTTTATCACGTGAAGTTAAATCAGAAAGATGTGCAGATGCAATCAATATACTACTACCTATTGTTTTCGCAACTTTACTTGGAATTGTAGGTCCAGTTGCTTTTAAAAATAAAAGAATTTGGTCATGAGCATCCATGACCATTTAAGTTAAAAAAGAGTTTATAAGGATTTTGTAACTCTAACACTAGGGTCTAAGCCATCTAACTTCCCAATACGTACAATCTCCTTCATCATCCACAACGCCCATCAAGAGACGTTTCTTTGTACTGTGGGCAACACGGTTCTTTGCTGAAAAGTCATGCCAGGTTAATGTAGATCCTTCAGAGACGGGATAAATTATCCAACGTGCATGATCTTCACCTGGTTTAATCCCCCTATCATAAACCCGGAAATCGGCTCCGAATTTCAGTGCCGTCTTTACAACATATCCACGATTCCGCATATCTTTAAATACCGCGTACCTTATCCAGAAATTAGGTTCTGTCTTTCTTGCTTTCTTAATATACGCTTCAGAAGTCAACGCACGTCCAGACTCACTTTTCACAATAAGCCTCCCTCGATCCATCAAATAAAGTCCTTCCAATAAAGAAAGTTCTACTTTTCCAGATTCAGCAACACTTCCAAATCTACTTTGGTTATAAAATTCACGCGCATCATCACTTGATTCTGTTAAGACACGTGCGTCTATCAAAATCCCAATTACGGGATCCTTTTTTGTTTTTTGTTCCAATTTATCTAAAGAAGTTTCAGACTTTGCTGCTTTCATAGATACCGGAGAAGACAAAGTCTTCTCGAGACTAGAAACTTTGTTTCTTTGTACTTTTTTTGCTTTTGCCATAGAAAGTAGATTTGTGTTTGGAGTTTAAAAGATTTGTGTTAAATTTGCTGAATCTTCTGCTCTTTCCAACTCCACCATTTCTCTTTTCCGATTACCAAATGGTCTAACAAAGGAATGCCCATCATGTTACCTGTTTCTTCTAGAACATGTGTAACTTCTAAATCTTCCTCACTTGGGGTAGGATCACCTGAGGGATGATTGTGTAAAATAATCACAGAATTTGCTAAATGTTTGACAGCACCATGAAATACTTCTCGTGGATGTACTAACGAAGAATTTAATGTTCCAATTGTAATTGTTTGATCACCAATAATTTTATTCTTAGAATCAAGATACACAGCAACGAAATGTTCCTTTTGTAAATCTTGCATTTTCTTTACGTAATTTTTTGCAAGATCCCTAGATTTCAAGATTGGGATTTTTTCGTCTTCCTTAATAGGAATTCTTTTTGCAAGTTCAAACAACGCAACGATTTGACAAGCCTTTGCCATGCCGATACCATGTTCCTGACATAATTCTTGTAACGACGTTCTTGAAAGATTCTGTAGACCAAACTTTGCTAATAACCCATAGGATATTTGCAACACATTCTCCTTCTTCGTCCCAGATTTCAACAAGACCGCTAACAATTCTCCATTAGACAATACTTGTGGACCAGCACGTTCCATTCGTTCCCGAGGTCTGTCCTGTGGTAAGATTTCTTTTATTCTCATTTATGGAGAAAAAGGATTTTGGGTTTATAAGTTCTGCGGGGACTTGTCCAGTGTGGGGTGTGGGGTGAAAAATCTTATAAAACTCCAAAGGAGAGGTAACAGGTTTTTTCATTACGGGCCATTAATTACACCCTGAAGCCTAATAATTTATACGCAATCATCCAAAGGTCCACTTAACTCTAGTTATGCTTAATATTACTCGGGAACCACTAGATGAAAACTAAACTGTTCTAACACTAAATTATTAACGGGCGTTCTTCTTTAATTCCGCTACCAAGTCTGCGGGATCTATTCTCTCTAAATCATATCTGTTTAAACCAATTACCCTTCTTAGTGATAATTCTAAAGCACCATAAGCTAACATTATATCACGCATTTCGTCAAATGATAATTGCCTACCTAAACCATCGTCCAATCTATCAGGAATAGAAGTTATTGTCTTTCTCAAATCAACTACCTCAACTTCCATTGATGTATATCTTTCAGGATTATGTAAAGCACCTAACAATGCAACTAAATTAATTTTTCCTCTTGAAGCTAAAGCAGGAAATTTTTCTGATAAATATGAAGTTGCTTTTTCTAAATTTGTTGCTATTTCTTTATCTCTTATCCCAGTTGTCTGTGATTCTAATTGAAGACTATCCCAATAGATTTCTAGAAACCGATCAACATTACCTTGAGCTAAGACTTCAAGAGATCTCTCAAATTTTTCATCGACTTGTTGTTTTATACCGAATAACTTCATCGCTTCAGCTGGAGTAAACCTTTCAAGATAAAATATAGGAACTTCGTTTCTAAATAAATAAACTTTTTCAGAAACTGCATAATCTTGTTGGTTAGGAGGCAAATGTTGTAACCCAAATTCTGTAACTTTTTGAAAATGTTTCCTACTCCCTCCAGAAGATAAAACTCTCTGCCAATCATGCTCCATAGCTAAAGCCATTTCATTAGTTGATCCTGCATGTTCAGGAGAATAAATATCTGCTTCCTGAATATAGGGAATGAGTTTTCTAGCTTCTTTCTTCCCAGCATGAGTTACCTTCAATAATTTAACTTCTAACATAATCTACTTGATTTAGTGAATCATTTTTAAACATTGCTAAAATAACTACTTTAGAGAAATAAATACTGTGAAGAACGCCCTTTTATTGCTTACGCTTTATTTGTAAAAACCATGTGTTAGAACGTGGCTCCCTGCGTCATACTTGCTCCGTAACTTCGTTACTACACACCGGAACATGAAGTCCCGGCTACTTAACACCATTAAGTTTACCTTTTACTTCAAACCCTCCCTCAATTCCCTAATCGCCTTCTTAGGATTCTCGGATTTAGAAATAAAACTCCCACTTACAACAGCATCTGCGCCAGCCTTCTTTGCATCCTTAATTGTTGAAGGATTCATACCACCATCAACCAATACCTTAATCTTAGAATTCTTCTGTTTAATCTGTGCAATCTTCTTCAAAGGAGCTTTAAGATACTTAGCACCATAGAATCCTGGATGCACGGTTAACACCAATACGTGATTTACGTACTTTAAATTGATCTCGCTAATCTTTGTTTCAGGTTTCACAGCAATACATACTTTCTTTTTCTGTTCCTTCATCCACATTGCAAAAGAATCATCAATGACTTCTGCATGAACATAAATTAAATTAAATCGTTTTCCATATTTCTGAACCCATTTCTTAGGATTCTTGATCATCAAATGTACATTATATTTATACTTAGATTTCAACTTGAAATCAAACTGAAATACTTTAGAAGGAACAAACAGACCATCAGCGATATCAATGTGAAATTCTTTAGAAACACCATCTAATTTTTTAAATAAAATATTTAATTCTTTCTGGTTTTTGACCATTAATGATGGATAAATCCTCATCGTATTTTTCCTCTAGGAAAACTGCTTGAAAAAGACGAAGTTTTTTTCATCGTTCATACAACCTCACCTTATTCAATCTTCTTTTATGACGAATCTTTCCAGA
>JABMOA010000012.1 GCA_013204355.1 Candidatus Woesearchaeota archaeon
GTATATATATATATATATATATAACGTTCTAACGAATAACTGTCTTATACAACTTCCTCAAAATAATAAACAACGGAAATATTTCTAACCGTCCAAGTAACATTGCAAGCATTAACACAATCTTCCCAATAACTGGGACAGCCATTAAATCAATTGTTTGTAATCCAACTGTGCCTAATGCAGACGCCATTTGAAATGAAGAATCAAATAAACTATACCCTAACAACAAAAATACTAAAATCCCAACAAATAAGCTCATAAAAAAGAGTGCCACAAATGAAAAAATAACCAGAAGATCCTCTTGTTCAACAACCTGATTTCTAATTTTGAGAGGAATTATCGCATGACGTGGAGAAGATAATCTTTTAATCATCCATGGCGCCATTTTAAGTACAGAATATACTCGTGAAACTTTCATTCCACCAGAAGTACTTGCAATACTTCCACCCGTAACCATCCCAAGCATAATCAACATCAGAAATAAAGGTGGAAGAACAGAAATGTTTGTAATGGAATAACCAGTTGTTGTAAATGCAGAAATTAATTCAAATACCACTACCCTTACATCTCTAAAAACAAATAATGTTAAACCAATACTAATAAGAAGGAACACCAAGAATAAATTTTTCTCATACGATTTTAAAAATGATTTAAACCGTTTCATCAATAAATCATTATGAGTAATAAATGAAATTGAACCAAGTAACATTAACACGCTTAAAATACCTAATTGTACATTCGTAGCTTGTAAAGTATCAGTAACAATAAATCCTCCTGTTGAAATAGATGTAAATGTTAACGAAATTGCTTCAAATAAATTCATCCCTGTAATATATAATAAAATAATCCCTAATAATGTATATCCCCCATAAATGATTAAAACATTTTTACTACTTTTTTTAAGATTAGGTTCCATCTTTTCTTGAAAACCCTGTGCTTGATACAAGGAAGAAGTAGATTCAATTTGTGTTTCTTCATGTTGACCATAATACCGCAATCTTGAAATAATAAACAAAAAGATCATAACAATACCAATTCCACCAATCCATTGTGTTTCAGCCCTCCACAAAAGTAAACTTTGAGGTAACCCTTCCGTAGAATTGTACAATGTCAAACCTGTAGTTGTAAATCCTGAAACAGATTCAAATAACGCATTTAAGAAATTATAATGAAAGGAAGGTAAAAAAGATATTGCGCTAATTAAAGGTAAAATTAAAAATGACAAACCCACTAAAACTAAAGCATTTGGCAAATTTAATTGACTGAGAGATAAAGGTGATCTTTCAGGATTTTTTTTCTTCTCAAACCACAACAACATATATCCCAATAAAAAAGATATAACCATTGTAAGAACAAAAGTGAAAATAGATTCACCATAAATAATACCCGCAATAATGGGAACAACTCTAAATAAAGCTGAGATAATTAAAATATACCCTAAGTAACGAATTAAAATGTTCATTCTCCTTTGATAATATCCAAAACACCATGTAAATCTTTTGTCTTAACAGCTACAAGAAGAACATCTCCCTCTTTTAATATTGTTTCAGGTGTTGGAATAATAATCTTACCACTCCTATAAATTGTTGCAATAACTGCATTTTTAATTTCAACTTTCTGTCTAATTAATTTACTTTTCTTTGCAATAACTTGTTGAATAATTTGAACATCTCCTTCACCAAATTGAGCTATAACTTTTGCATCTCCATATGTCCTAAGAATATTCTTAATTTCACTTGCATTACTTCCTGCAACAGACACAAATGTGTTTACTCCTAATTTTGAAAATAATTCCGCATTTTTTGGTTTTCGTACTAATGGAATAACCTTCCGTACTTTTTCTGATTTTCCTATTTGAGAAATCATCAAATTAGTAGTGTCATCGCTTGTCGTAACAATTAAAGCATCTGCTTTCTCAATTTCTGCTTCTTTTAAGATAGAAATATCTGTGCCATCACCATGGATTATTAACGCATTAGTTTTTTGAGTTAATTCCTTAGCAATGATTTCATCCTTTTCAATAATAGTTATATCTGCTTCTTTTTCAAAAAGCTTCGTTAAAGTTAGTGCAGTTTCCCCACCACCAACAATGATCATCTTCATCTTTTTTACCTCTTTATTATTCTCATAAATACATCTTGGTATAAAAATGTTACTTTTATGTTTTTTATTGATTTAACTAAAAATCCTTATTTCCTTAAGCTAAAATATCCTCTTTACCAGAATCTGCAACAAAGAAAAATGATTTTTCTTCTGCTTCTGATATCTTTCTAATATTGGCAATCTCCGAATGAGAAGATACAGGTATAATGTGGATGTCGCCTTTAGGTGCTTTTTTCAATGTTTTTGCAAAAGAATCGGTAGAAATTACAATGTTTGTTGATGAAGGGAACCGAGCTTCATAAAGAATTTTTTTAAGATAATTCTCAGCTTCCAATTTCTTTTCTTTAGATACACACATCCATAACGTAATATTTCCTGCCCAGTTTCTATGTAACCTGTATGCAATGAGCATTGCTAAATCATATTTCTTTTCATCAAAGATATCTTTCATTAATGCTTTACTTGAAATCCACACATGGACATCTTCTTCAGATCCAAGACCAATTTCTTGATCTCTGTCTGAAAGAATAATACCAGTATTATGTTTTTTTGCAGTTTGAAATATCTTTTGTAAAGAATCTAAAGAAATCATTTTTGGTTTGAATGGTAAGAATAAAATATTTGGAGAAAACGTCTGTGATTCAATTGCTTCTAACGAAATACAAATTGCATCTGAATAATTAGTTGCGGTAACGTTTGAGGTTGACGTAAAAATACCTTCATTCCCAAACTTCTTGACAAGCATAGGTAATTCCTCTAATTGTGATTTTCTCTCTTTTTTTGTAGCTTTTACTTTCTCAGGAGAGGAGTCAATTTTTTTAATATCTAACCCTAAAACTGTCATGTTTCCATTGGGAAATGTAATGGATTTAATCAACGGAAAATTCCCCAATAATGTGGCAGTATTGATAACTGGAAGCAAAATGTTTGGTTTCCATGTATGTTTTGTAGATTCGGGAAATGTAAGGATTTTTCGTGCCGCCCATTCTGAAAATGCGACAAACAAACCTGATCGTATATCTCCTTCGGTAGATTTTAATCTTCGTTTCACAAGATAGAGATAAATCAAGAATACAAATATCAACGCAATCATACCAACAATGACATTAATAAAAAACATAAATAAAAGGGATGCAACCGCACCATATAATGGCACAAATTTAGGAAGAGATAAAGTAGGCCTAAAACTCACAAGTCCAATTGATTGCTCAATGAATACAACAATGTTAATTAAAGCATAAACAATTAAAAAAAAGATTGTTATAATTGGAGCAACAGTATTAAGATTTCCAAGCCCTAAAGCAATTAAAATAGGAACAGAAGTAATCAATATTGCTCTATGTGGGATTTCTGAACTTCCCTGATCAATAAATTTACTCCCAGGAAATAATGATTTCTCTGCCATAGATTTTAATAATCGCGGTGCTGAAACAAAGGTAGTTAGTGCACTTGAAAATGTTGATGCTAAAATACCAGCAATAACAAAAGGACCGAAAAGAGCCAATTTTATCATGATTAAATTATTATTAATTAATTCAGCTGAAGAAGCAGAGAAACCCAACCACATTGCGACAACAATATAAATTAGGGTTGTGATTCCGATTGCTAATAATAATCCTCGTGGGATTTGTTTTTTAGGATCTTGTAATTCTCCCGATAAACCAACACCAGCCATAATGCCGGTGACCGCTGGAAAAAATAATGCAAATAAAGCCCAGAATGAAAATTCAGGAAAACCTCCGATTAAAGAAGTTGTCACAACATTATGAATCCAATTACCACTAACGAGAATCATTCCAATGACACCAACCATCCCTAAAAAAACAATTAACTGTGTTTTGAGTACAATTTTTGTATTAATGAATGTTAATAAAAATAATCCTAAAAATGCAACACCTAATACCATCAGTGAATTATGGTCTGGAAAAATATATCTCCACATTTCCATAAATCCAAATAAATATAATGTAACAGAAAATATTTGTGCGATATACAAAGGAATACCTACGCTTCCTCCAATTTCTAAACCTAAAGTTTTTGAAATAATGGAGTAAGCTCCACCAGGTCCAATTCTAATATTAGTTGTAATAGAACTTAAAGAAAGACCTGTTGCAAACGAAACGGAAGCAGCCAAGAGGATAATTGCAATCGTTGGTAAAATACCTGCAGTACCAACAATAAACCCCAATCTTAAGAAAAGAATAACTCCAATAATACTTAAGAAAGATGGAATAAAGACACCATTAAATGCACCAAATTTTGCAGATCTCTTTTCTTCTTTAAGTTTAATAACCTTTTTCATAACAAACCTCTTTACAGATATGAAACATTTAGTGTTTAAATAGATTCTGTTTGTAGGATGATGGTCAGAATGTTCTTGATAAATTGACAATCTTTACGTTTAAAGAAAGTTATTCTTTTTGGTGTGTTTTGAAAAAAACCTTAATGTGAAATTGGAAAAACAATAAAAATTTCCATCATTTTTAAATATATCACCCTTAAATTTGAGATTATGAAAATTAACTATCGTCTACTAAGAGATTATGGACTTTGCGATCTCATCAATGCTACACGTCACAAGGAGATTCATAATCCAAAAGAATTTAACTTAGAATTCAAAAAGCATGAGCGAATTTTAGGAACTCAAAACTTATGGGTCTGTTTTTTACCATGGCATGTTAATATTGATATTGCCAAGAGTCATAATCTTCTTCCAGAATATACTGATTACGTAGCCTATGAAATTCCTACGGGGATTGTAAATCCTAACCCTCATGTTACAAAAATAGTTCTAAATTCTCTGATAGAAGATTTTGAAGTTAATTATTCTCAGAGGAATAATATACATATACTCGGTATGAGTTTAGGACAATATCCCGCTATATTTATTGCAAATCAGTTTGATACAAAAAAATTAGTTGTTGTAACCCCTGGATCAAAATTAGGTGCTTGTTTGTGGGATGGTATTGCAACATCACAAGTTAAAGAACATGCAACAAGATTGGGAATTGGTACCCATCAGGAATATGATTCAGTTTTAAGTGGCACAAATCCTATTGAAAATATTAGGAGCTTACCCAGAGATCTTGAATTATATATTGGTACTAATGATTATTATATTAGGAAAAAATATGGGTTTGAATTTCTTAATGCACTTGAAGCTCAAGGTAAAAATGCCCGTGTAAGAACATATCAAGGAAAAGGACATATCTTAACACTTTTAAGTTTTGGTGTTGATAATAATCTATAATCTTCTTCAACATATTTTTTCAAATAATCAGGTGTTGATTCTCATCCATCATTTAGTGTTTAAATAGATTCTGTTCTCTATGGTCTGTCTTACATGAGTCATTGAAATGTATTCCAAGTTAAATTTTAATAATATGGCCCATTTCAATAATTGCTAAGAACCTTTATTAACAATCTTCAATTAAATTAAATTATATGAATAAAAGAATACTCATTCCTACGCTATTTATTATTCTCATTGTTGTTATCCTTAGCAGTTGTACCTCCAAAATCGGTTCAAATAATAATATCAATACAAAAAAAGAAACTTTCAACATAAACACCGAAAACATTGAGAATAGTATTATTAATAATACTTGGTACCATCCAAAACCAGGCATTAGTTGGCAATGGCAGTTATCAGGAGACATCAATACAAATTATAAAGTTGATTTGTATGATGTTGATCTCATAAACACACCTCAAATGATTATTGATGAACTCCATAATAAAAATATCAAAGTCATATGTTATTTTTCTGCAGGAAGTTGGGAAAATTACAGGGAAGACGCAAAAGATTTTCCGAAAGAAGTTATAGGAAAAACCTTCGATGGTTGGCCTGACGAAAGGTGGCTTGATATCTCTCAATACATTTTATTTGAAGATATTATGAACAAACGTCTTGATTTCGCAGTTCAAAAAAAATGTGATGGTGTTGAACCAGATAATATTGATGGATATCAGAATGATAATGGGTTTGATTTAACATATGATGACCAAATTAATTATAATAAATGGCTCGCAAATGAAGTTCACAAAAGGAACTTATCCATTGCATTAAAAAATGATTTAGAACAAGTCAAAGAGTTAGTAAACTTTTATGATTTTGCAATTAATGAAGAATGTTTCTATTATGATGAATGTGATTTATTGCTACCTTTTATTGAGCAAGATAAAGCAGTTCTTGGTGTAGAATACGAACTAGAAACAGAAAAATTTTGTTCTCACGCAAACAAATTAGGATATAGTTGGATGAAAAAAGATATAAACTTAGATGAAAACAGAATTTCCTGCTAGGTTAACTGTACGTATTTAGTTCAAGTGTGTAAGCAATGCCTAGAGACGAACGACACACAATTTGTGACAGCTTTTTGCCCTCAGGGGTTGTCCCTTACGGGGTGGGGGCAGTGTAATCGCAACAGCAGATAAGTGAGTGGCCATGCTTACATAGAACGTAATTTAATACTTACAGTTAACCGGAAGTTTCTTATATTAATCCTTTCAATTTCTATGCATGGATAAATGTTGTGGTGGAATCATCTTCAAAAAATATTCTCAAATTCTATACCTTCTAGTCAAACACCAAGAGAAAGATGGTGGACATTGGAACTTTCCAAAAGGACATGTTGAAGAAGGAGAAACAGAAGAACAAACTGCCACAAGAGAAATCTATGAAGAAGTAGGATTAAAAGTTTCAATATTAAACAACTTCAGAGAATCAAACTCATATTTTGATCATATCAATCATAAAGATAAAACAGTCATATTCTTTTTATGTGAAGCAATCACAACAGAAGTACAATATAACTGTGATGAAATTGCAGACCATCAATGGTTACCTTTTGAAAAAGCATTAGACCAAATCACACATGATGATGCAAAAAAAGTATTAGTTAAAGCAGATTTGTTTTTGAAAAATTTATAAAATAAAAATCTAAATTCTTACTCTAA
>JABMOA010000129.1 GCA_013204355.1 Candidatus Woesearchaeota archaeon
AAAAAAATCTACGCGCCGGCATGAAGTATACATATTTCCTCTATTCCGGACAGAGCCTATTATAAAATAAATCATAAATTAAAAAAAGAAATTAATAAAACATTACTTAAAAAAGATTACTCTGTTTTTAAATTGTAAAGTCTTACTACTTTTCTGTTATTTCCAGCGGTTTTGTAAGCTTCAAGTAATGGACCTTTAAGCATGTCATAATTCTTAGTAACACTCCATAATTCTTCAGCTTTTTCAAGATTTTTACCTGTAAGGTATCCTTGAGCGATATCATTTAAAAGAGATACTTTTGTACTCTTAGATACTCTTCCATCCTTAGCAATACATTCAGCATCTTCCAATTTGGAAGATTCATTTACATAAGAGTTTACCATTCTAACTAATTCATCTTCACGAAGTAAATTACCATACACTGGTAATTGTTCAACAGGTAGAGTTTCTAAATAATTTCCAATTAAACGATTAACATAATTTTTACTTTCTGAACCTTCTAATTCTCCCATCATTTTGGAGACACCTGCAACTTCTCCATTAGTTAGTATTGAAACTAAACAATCTATCCTTAATGCATCTCTATATTCTGGTTGTAAAGATGTGAAGTCATGACTTCTCTTAAAATCTCCATCTTTTTTAACAAGATCTGCCAAGGAATCATAACTTACTTGAAAATTATGATCTGCTTCATTAGGTCCTCGTAATAATGGAGCAACTTTTTCTACACCTTTTCCTATAACTCCACCAACTCCATAAGAAGCAGCTGCAATTAACGCAGGAACACCCAAAAAATATTCTAAATTTTCATTGGAAGCTCCACCTGGAAAAAGTACAACATTATAATCTTCACATGAAGTCGCCCAAAACGCTAAAGTTCCTAAAACAGTACCAGCTAAACCAATCTTCCCAGCTACACGTGATGCTAAATCTTGATCCTCTTTCTTTCGTAAATGTTCAATAAAATCTAATCCATTATTATGTGTCATATTTTCTACCTTTTTTGTTTTTTATAAGAAAAACAGAGCTAATATATAAATGTTCCCTAAATTATGTCATTTGTTAGTGGTTACATTGATGGTTGGTTGAAATGCCATAATTTAATTGTATGTTTAAAATATAAACACCCCTCATTTTAAGAAAACCCGATTCAAACCCACTCTTTATTCTTTGTAGGCGCATGATATCCAAAATTACCTTTGATGTGATCTAAGAATGTTTTACGGTGGTATGTTAAGAATTTATCTTTCGCATTATATTGAATTGCAATGTATTCATATTCTGCTAATGCAGCTGCATAATCTTTATCTCGCCGACTTACTTTTCCTGTTTTAAGATATTCTTTAATTTCTTCAAAAACCCAAGGGTTGATAATAGCACCACGTGCAATCATGACACCTGCACAACCCATGTCAAAGAAATGTTTTGCACTTTTTCCATCAGTCACAAATCCGTTTCCAATAATTGGAACCTTAGAAATTGCAAGAATTTCTCTAAGTGGATCTAAATCAATTGGATCAAAAGATTTTTGATCAGCAGTTTTGGAATGTACTGTAACCCAATCTAATTCTAATTCGTTTGCAAGTTCTATAACACGTAAATAAACTTTATTTCTTTTATCACCAACTCCTAATCCCAAACGCATCTTGATACCGCAAGGAACAGGAGATTCTTTCTTCAAAGTTGTAAGAAGATCTCTCATACGTTGATCTCTTTTAAGTAAAGCTGGACCAGCACCTTTTGTGATTACATCTTTTGAAGGACATCCAAAATTTAAATCAATGCAAGAAATGTTAAGATATAACGGATCGCCTTCTTCTCTTTTCTTTGAAATCATTTTGAGTACTTTTTCAAGGGTTGCTGGTTTAGATGCAAGAAGTTGAAGTCCAGTTGGTACTTCTTTAAGATAGGTATCAATAAGTTCAATGGTTGCTTTGTTATTACGTACTAAAGCGTCTGCTCTTATCATCTCTGTGAATGTAAGATCTGCACCACGCTTGACACAGAGACTTCTAAATCCAAGATCTGATACACCTTCCATTGGTGAGAGCCATAATGCGTTTTTGATGTCCATATAAAGGATAAATGTGTGTTTTATTAAAAAGCCTTTGTAAATAAACCATAACATTTAAAAGAACCCATCAAATAGATATCATTATGGTAGCAGTGAAATTTAAACAGAAATGTCCGAAATGTCGGAAAAATTACGTAGTTGTTACAAATAGACAAACCTTCATAAGATGTTATGATTGTCAGAAAGCGGACATGGAAGGTGATATTAAAGATCCTAAAATGAAAAAGATGTTTAATATCCCAGAGGAGTTCTATAAAGAAAATTCTTTCTTACGTGCGATTAAAGTGAATTATTTGAGATATGAGTCTCTTTCTGAGAAACAAGTTGAAGCTTTTGAGAAAGTTGTGAAACAAATGAAAGAAGAAAAAGAGAAACCTACTTCTGAATAAGTATTCTGTTCAACTGGGTTAGCACCGCCAATGGAGGCGCATTTGTGAGAATACGAACAAATCTTAAAGCGCCGTGCTGGGCTAACATAGAAGGCGAACTTAATACTTATTTTTTCTGCGTAAAATCAACATACCCATCATCTTCTTTTTTGTGTTTTTTACTTTTGAAATGAAAAAATAATTTTTCATGATATTTTGCTAACTTTTCAATAAGATGTAATCTCTTTCCTTTTGTATCTAAAGATTCGTCCAGTTTAAGGTAACCTCTTTTTGATTTCATAACATACTAAATGTTTTCACACGAGGGATAGCTATACCACAATACGGACAACTCCCAGGTTTTTTATGAAAAGGATCATAACGGAATTCATATTTACATCCCATGCATTTGCATTTTACGTAATCTGTGCCTGGAATTTTAGTAAAATTAGATTTTGTTTCTTCCCGCTTCATTTTAGAAAGACGTTCAAGATATTCATCTTCTTGATCCCATCCTTTTGGTTTCCTAACTTCTTCAACAATTTTACGTTCATCATCTTCTTTTTTTTTCTGTGTTTTTCCAGTGAAACAACCTGGGCACACCATTTGTTTGTATGTATGATGTAATTTAAACTGATCTGAAGGAGATGATTGGTTACAAACTCTACATAATGCTTTAATCATATAATAAAGAAAAAAAGTGTTGTTTTTATATTTATTGCTTCCAGAGAATGAAGTTGGTTTGAAAGTTATAGTAACAAAATTAAAAAAACAATCCAAAAATGGGCTGATAGTAATTTTGTGAATTAAATTTAGCCTCTAAAAAAGATAGATTTAAATAGTCAAATTTCTTTCTTAGAAAGCATGACATATAAAAAAAGGACTCAAAAAATGAGGCGTCATGTCAATAGACGTTTAAGATCTGAAGAAAAAAGAGAAGGTGGAAATCCCTGGGTGATTGGGTTCATATCGCTGATTATAGTTGGAATAATTTTTATGGCTGTCACCTCTGAAAACGTTGATCCAAAATCTATGGGGAAAGCTTTTGAACCAAATGTATTTGTACATAATCAAGTAATACCAGAAGACCATCTACTTTCCATGGAAATTGCAGATGCTAAGTTGGAACACGTTATGTATTTAGTTGAAAATTCAAATGCGAACTTTGATGTTAAACTTGCAGTGAAAAAAGAATTGTTAGATGTACAAGCTTTAGCACAATCTTCTTGTCAAACAGAATAAATTTTAATTTTTTTAACTTTATCTTTCACATATTTTTCTTGAAGAATGTTCTTTACAAAATCTGACAATACTGGAAACTTACGTTTTACTTCAGCAACAACGTGCATTTTCTGAATACTCGTTTTTCTATGTTTCTTTTTGAAAGCCTGCACTGCTTCTTTTAACCCAATTGGAGGGCCAACACGTAGCTCTATGTGAGGTAATTCATCTTTCTCAATCATAAAATAAATCCATCCTTGTTCACCTTTATCCCATTCCCACCCAGATTTTGTAATGCCAAAATCTTGTAGATTACGCACAAGGTGATCGTGAACTTTAATGATTTTCATCCCTACAATATCTGCTTTTCCTTCTAATGGATCTACATTTAATAAAAGTAAATTACTTTTTTTTCGTTGAGCTTCTTTTTGTATTATTGGAATATCAAAAGGTTTTTTCTCAAAAAGTGAATGATCATGATTTTTCAAATAGTGACGTGCTACTTTCTTTGTTAAATTAAATTTTTCTTTTGTTAATGCTGCCAGTGCATTTCTAGATTTATCAATTGGATCAACCAATGTAAGAACAGAATGTTTAGATTTATTTAAATGAAATAATGCATCCTTCTTAGGATAATGGTTTTCTACATCAATCACCATTTTTTCTTTCCATTTTTCAGTTGCTTCTAATAATTTTTCAAATGAACCATAATAAATGATTAAGATTTCTAATGTATATCCACTATAACCCCCTATGTGAGATTCAGCACCATATAATTTTTGAGCTTTAAAAAATTGTTTCGCTAGCAAAATTTCATCCTTTAATTTCTTTGTATGTTTATTTACCCAATCTGCATGAAGTGGGGAAATATCTGTAATGTTAAGAGCTTCTTTAATAGTTCTAATTTTAAGAACTGGGACTACTTCAAAATCAAGATTTTGAAAGGTTAATTGAAAATAATCTCTACTTCCATGGACACGTATTATTTTTATTTTTGGAAAGGCTTTTTTGATGGCAACTTCAAGCAAATCTGATAATTCCATGGTTTTATGACAACAGGTATCATAATCAAATCTTGCAAAACAATCAATGTCGTGATTCTTTGTTAACCATGTGCCTTTTGCGCCACTGCCTCCTAAAATTACGTCAGCATTTTTTAATTTCCCATTAATCTTTTTAAGAAATTCCGTGGTTATTTTTTGAAATTCTGCAATTTCTTCCTTCTTTGGCTTGATTTTTTCAAGGATATCCTTCAT
>JABMOA010000130.1 GCA_013204355.1 Candidatus Woesearchaeota archaeon
AAACCTTTCAAGTATCCCTTCACCAATCGCAAGAGAAGCATCAGAGGGGCAACACTGTGTTTTTTCAAAATATATTTTCTTTGACTAATCGGTTAATTATTTTGAGTATTGATTAATAAATCTAATTTACTATAATTATCTTTAATTAATTCCTGAAACTCTACTGTTAAATTAGAAAAATCTGGCAATAATTGTTTATATGAAATAAGTGTAATTGCGTTTGTAAAAATAGACTGGATATTTTTATTAAAATCATCATTAACATCAAATTTATTTGTATTAAAATTTGTATAAATTTCATCAACCAATAATTCAAGTTCTTTATTTTTTTGAGAAACAAATGTTTCATATTTATCCGATTGATATGAATTTATTTTACTAATAAGATTATCTATACTTTGTTTTAAGGATACAAATTCTAATTTATAATCATTTGCAAGATTAATTTTATCTTGTCTTTCTTTTATAGGATCATTCAGTTTATAAACAAACGCAGAATGAAAATGTTGTTGACCATTATGATGTGTAAAAATAACATCTATTCCATTTCTGGATGATTTCCCCCAATTAGAAACACCGTACCGGGTGCTACAACAAAACCAAGAGATTGGTGCTCACACATTATTGTTATTAGATATTAAAGTTGAACATGAGCGATTTATGAGTGTTTCACAAGCAATTAAGGTTATGGAAGATATTGAATCACGTGTTGGTGAGAATGTGATTAGTGATGAAACCTTCGCTATTGGCTGTGCGAGATTGGGATGTAATGATTTTAAAATAGTTTCCGGTACATTGAAACAATTGAAAGAAGTAGATTTTGGCAAACCGCTGCATTGTTTAATTATACCTGGTAAAATGCATTTTTCTGAAGAAGAATTTGTTGAGATATGGAAATAGTTTTGATAATCAATGTCTAACATTATAATCAACATCTCGTATAATGCCATGCACAATTTCAAAGTATGCTAACATATGTTGATTGCTTCCTGCAGTTAACCAGGTTGAGAAACGTTTTCGTGCATTGATATCAATATCTACTTGCTGACCCATGACCGCTGCATATTGCACATCTTTTACTGTAATCTCTGCCTCATCACCATTCATATTTTCTGCAAGTTCCATCTCTTGTTTTGCCTGAGCTTGATAGAATCCTTCTTCATTTGATGAAATTTGTGATTTGTCATTACCATACATCACATCAGAATAACTTACTGGGGCTGAATTTGCATAAGAAACTCCTTCAAATTCTTCTTTTCTTCCGTATATAACTTTAATATTATCCTTGGAACCCTCTAAAATGTGATCTTCATCCTCTACTTTTAGTTCTTTCTTTTCAACTTTGACTTTATTAAGAATTTTTTTAAATTTGAGATCAATAGATTTTTTAGACGAGGGGGCATCCATTTGAACTTGTTTAATAGAAAGTCTTAGAGAATCTGCTAATGCCTTACCCATCAAAATGTGATTTTGATTTCCATCAATTTTTTGTTCCAGATTTTCTTTCACAAAATATAACTTAAACCTCATGCTATATAAATATTATTGAAGATAATTTGGTTTAATTGAAATAATTTCCAAGCGTTCATTGTGAGGCAAATTATCCTATTGAAAAATGGATGATTATTTAAAAAAAATAAGCTACTCTTTCTTCAAGAATTTTTGATGCAGCATCATACTCTGGAGATCTCTTTCCTGGCATTTCAATACCATCTACAAGTGTGTATAAAACAATTATTGGAATTCGTTTATATGCTGGCATTATTGATAAACCTTCATCAAACTGCTTATGTCTGGAAATAACTTCTTTAATTTCTTGAGTAGATTTTTGATTGAGGTTATTATAAGCGGTTCTAAGTCTAAGTTCATATAGATTTCCTGTATTTATTGGCTTCATGAACTTCAATTTATGAGGGTAACATATAAATCTTACGTTACTTTTAAGGTATTATAGGTTGTGAACTAAATTCTATTTTTTCCAATAAAATCATAATGAATAAACCTTTCTTATTAAGAAACACTTCTTATTAAGAATTATTCTATACATAGGATGGAACTTGTTATTAAATAACCTTTGAATCAAAACCTTCATCTTTTGCAACTAATTTGATGTATTTAATCTCATCATCAACAACATCTTGAAAAAATAATTGTTTTCTTTTTACTTTAATTTCCTGCATTTCCCATGCAATTTGATCATCATTACTTACAAAAACTTGAATATATTTTTTTGTCTTAGGTATCAATTCTTTTGTCATTGGATCTAATGTATATTCATCACGCCATGTATCTGGAATTGCAATGGCCCACCCATCTTTTTCTTCAATCAATTTTTCATGGGTATGACCAAACACATATAATCTGTATTGTCTCATTTTATTCTTTTTCTTACGTTGAAAATTATCAGAAATATCTTCAATATCCCAGTTAGCATTTCTAAATCTAGTATAAAATTCAGTGATAAAATTTCGTGGGATACGATAGGTAGGATCTCTAAAAAATCGTAAAGGATAATATAAGAAACTTTTCAATGCATATTCAAGAGCGCCCCTTGTAATTTTATGAATAACAATTTTATGATGTTTAAACATCAAGGGATATGGCTTAATTCTTTCCATGAATGGGTATTCTTCTTTCATAATTAATGCTCTGCTAATTACACCAAACGAAACCCATGGATAATTTAATATTTTTTTTCCAAGATACCAATCAAAAGGTTTTTTAACATTCGTTTTATTAAGGAAATCATATTGATGACCATGTTCTACCCATACACTATGATGTTTATAGTGTAATGGGAAATACACACCTTTTTTTTTGTTAATTAACCGTTTAATTTCTTTTTGAATCCCTTTAAAATATATGTCATGATCATGATTTCCAATGATAAAATAAATATTATTATTTTCAGATTTTCCAAAATCTCTCAACGCATGAAATACGGTTGGATGAGCTTGATAAACTGAACGTAATTTTGCTAAAGAAATCTCTTCAGAAACATAGCGCGGATAAGAATATTTATCTTCTTGAATATAAGGACATTTTAAAAAATCAATTATATCACCGTTTAAAATAAGATCAACAGGATGATTTCGCCCAATTAAAGATTTTAAAAATGTTACAAGAGTTTTATCGGAAATGAAATCATCCGTTAGGTTTCCTGCACCTAATTCTATATCACTTAAAACAATAATCTCCTTTTTCATAAATATTAGAAAAGTACTTTGGCTTATTAATGTTTTTGTAGATTTTTTAAAATATAGGTTAGAACCCAAGAATACGATTTTGATATAACATAAAATTTAACCTGGTCTGTCCAGAATAGAGGAAATAACTATACTGGGGCACGGCGCTGTAGATTTGTTCACGTCGTTCACAAATGCGCCTCCATTGGCGCCAGTATACAAAAACACTCTATTCTGGACAGCGCCAATTTAACCACAAATTTTATATATCATGAATCAACAATCATTTTAAAAAATATATAAACAATAGAGGTAATTACTATGGCGAATGTTATTCTTGGAGATAAACGTGAAGAAGTGAAAGATGGTGATAATATTAAAGCTGCCTGTGAAGAGTTAGGGGTTCCATTTGGATGTAAAGAAGGTGTATGTGGTACTTGTAAGATTGTCATTGAAGAAGGTGAAGAGAATTTAGGACCATTAACATCTAAAGAAGAAGAAATGGAAGATCGTGATGAGACACATAGATTAGCATGTCAAGCTAAGATTACATCAGGAACCATCACAATTAAAATTGAAGATGATGATAGTGATGATGATGAAAACGATTTTAAAGAAAAGGATCTTGATGAAGATTATTTGACAACCGAAGAATTTGAAGAATAAATTATTTATTTTTTA
>JABMOA010000131.1 GCA_013204355.1 Candidatus Woesearchaeota archaeon
GATAATAAAAAAGAAACTCTTAGATCATATTGAACCAATTCAATTTATTATTGTTTTTTATTCAGCAATGTTTCTCTTTGCTCAAACTACAATCCAATATATACATATTCCTTCATTGTTTGAATTTATTCTTATCATTGGTGCTTGTATATGTTATATTGGAGCTAATTTATTAGGTTTAAAAGCATTAAAAGAAATGAGAATTTCAGTATTCAAACCAATTTCTGGATTAACTTCAATCTTTGTTTTATTCTTTGCCATATTCTTTCTCCATGAAAGTATAAGTCTTATCCAAGGTTTAGGAATAATTTTAGTAATTCTTCCAATAACATATCTTGCTATTTTAGAATATCAACATAAAGAAGTATCTAAAAAAAGTTTATTATATCTTCTTTTAGCAATGATTTTTGAAGCAGGAGCAATCATTTTTGATAGAATTATTTTGAAAACTTTAAATACGTTTACATATTTCTATTTTCTAAAATTAATTTTAATTATTATGCTTGTTGTCATTATGTATTTGTTTTATAATTGCAAATTCAATTTTGATTTTTTCAAAAAACAAGGATTAGGGATATCTATTCTTGCTTTAATAACTATGTTGGGAACATATGCATATTTTTATGCTTTAAGTGATCCATTTGCAAACACGGGAATTATTAAAACTATTCTTTCTACATCTTTAATATTCACAACTTTAATAGGTGGATTTTATTTCAAGGAGAAACATATTTTAATTAAAGTGGGGATAGCAACAATATCACTACTTGGCATAATATTATTGATAATTTACTAAACATTAAGCAAGATCTGGACGATAAGGAATTAATTCTTCTACAGAAACATACATTTCTGCCAAATGACGAGCATTACTTATTTCTATCTTATCTCCACTACTCAATTCATTGGGAATGTCTGGGTTTAATGGAGGAATACGTCCGGGTTTATTCGCCATTTCAAGGTCCGGAAAAACATGAATCATAACACTTCTAAATATGTCAAACTGACTTTCTTCCTCAACAGTCTTCTTTCCTTCTACAAAATCTTCAAAGGGAGGCATATCCTCATCATCAAGAACATAATTTGTTTCTGTTTTTTTAATTTTTGATCCAATCCTATTTTGATATTGGACATCACCTAATTCCATAAAATCTTCTCTGTGATTACTTACAGATTCAGAAAAATCATTTACTCTTTCTGTTTCCAAAGAAACAAGGCCCATCATAAATTCTTGTAATTCCCTAGCTGTATATAATCCCTCTCTTGGAACAATATAAAAATCGGTTTCTCTATACAGTGAACTCATGCTATCCTTGGTAGATTCCTCTCTATGAACAATAACAACATTCGGATTGGCTTGCAAAGCATCTTCAATTGTTTTGAGTATTCCCATTAAAATAATAAACTAAAAATAGATTTATAAGTGTTGTGGAAGAGTACTCCTGTAAAGTAACTATAGGGAAATGTGTTTTTGAAACGTGGTGTTTTTTATCAATCTAATAACTAACAGTATTACTATAAATTCCACTAGGAACACTATACATGCCTTTCTGAGAATCATGTGATATATTATATTTAGGATCTTGTTTCTCTTTATCTCCTAATACAAGCATTGATTGTTTATCAGCAATTTCATTAAATTCAACCATCTGCCCGTTTGGTGCTACTTCAAATCTTTGTCCGCAGCAACATTGGATATCAACAGCACGATGCTCTGTTTTTGGTGCATATAGTGCATCTTCTAATGGACTTGGAGCTTCTGTATGTGCAATTGCTGCTTTGGTTCCATCTTCATGACCGTGGTAACTAAGGAAGGCTTTTTCTATCTGTCCAAAGCCAACTGTTGTATTCTGTACAAGTGATTCTATGTTAAAATTTACCATTGCGACATCTCTTTTCTAATGTTATCTATATGGAGTAGTGATTTATAAAGGTTTCTCTTAAAATTGAGACATTTTTGTCAGGCAAACCTTTATATAAATAGAAGGAAATATCTTTAACATGAAATTCAAAGGTTTTACATTAGATCCATTTCAAGAAGAAGCGGTTTTAGCAATTGAAGGGAATAATTCTGTTGTTGTTTCTGCTCCGACTGGTTCTGGGAAGACATTAATAGCTGATTACATTATTGATAAACATAAGGATGATGGGAAACGAATCATTTATACAGCGCCAATTAAAGCGCTTTCTAATCAAAAATATAGAGATTTCTCTAAAGAGTATGGAGCTGATAAGATTGGCTTGATGACTGGTGATATTGTAATCAATCCTCATGCAAAAGTATTGATTATGACAACTGAAGTATATAGGAACATGGTTGTGTCAAATGATAAGGAAGTTAATGATGTTGCATATGTAATCTTTGATGAGGTTCATTACATTAATGATTTAGAACGTGGATATATTTGGGAGGAATCCATTATTTATTCACCTGAACATATTCGTTTCTTAGCGTTATCTGCAACGATTCCAAATGCGCAGGAATTTAGTGATTGGATTCATGCTATCAAACATCATGAAGTTGTGACAGTGATTTCTGATAAACGGAATGTACCATTGAAACATTTATTCTATGATTATGAGTTAGGAATTACGACTCTTGAAAAAGTCAAGAAAGCTGTAGAAATTCCCCGATATAAAGAACGTGGCAGAAATTATGGAAAAAAGAGCAGAAATATTTTTAGAGAACCCGAACCAAGTCACATTAAATTAATTGAAGAACTTGGTACGGATAAATTGCCATGTTTATTTTTTAGTTTCTCACGAAAGGATTGTCAAATTAAAGCAAAAGAATTGATGAAACGAAATTTGTTTAAGAAAGATCCTAAAATTTTAACCATCTTTAACAAATTTCTTGAGAAAGCTCCACCTGAAATTACACGGTTAACATCTACACAATTATTAAAACAAACCTTACAGCAAGGAATTGCATTCCATCATGCTGGTATCTTGCCCGTGTTAAAGGAAGCTGTTGAAGAGTTGTTTGGAGAAGGTTTGATTAAGGTATTGTATGCAACTGAAACATTTGCAGTAGGCATTAATATGCCTGCAAAAACGGTATGTTTCAATTCTCTACGAAAATATGATGGGCGTTCTTTTAGAAATTTAAATACGAAAGAATATTTCCAGATTGCAGGACGTGCAGGAAGAAGGGGGATAGATACAATTGGATATGTTGTAAGTTTGATTTTCAGACCAAAATTTAAATATCAGGAAGTGAAAAGAATTACGGATGCTGATGTGGAGCCAATTAAATCCCAATTTAGATTATCTATTAATACAGTATTAAATCTTGTACATCTTCATACACCTGAACAAATTGAAAAGATATTACGATTAAGTTTCTTTTCTTACCAAGAGTTTGGGGAAGATTATGGAAAAGTCCCAACAAAATTTCTTTTAGCAAGGTATAATAGTATTGTAAAGCAATTAAATAAATATGAATATATTGTTGATGGATCATTAACGACAAAAGGTATCTTCTCATCCAGAGTATATGCTGATGAAATTTCTATGGGTGAAGCATTTGCAACTGATTTCCATAAAGATTTAGATCTATATCAAATGTTATTAGTAATAACATGTTTGGTATATGAACATCGTGAAACTACAAAATTCACACAGGAATTTAAAGATGAGAAAATGCGTGAATTAAAAAGTAAAATTCGTGAAGACCCTTATTTATGCCATGAAAAGAAATTTTTAAATATGAATTATATCACCGCATTTATTTACCCAATTTTTCAGGATCAAGATTTCTTTGACATATTGAAATATTCCAATCTCTTGGAAGGAGATTTAATTAGAATTTATTCACAGGTCTTAGATAGACTTGGACAAATTAGAAAGGCATCATCAGATCATGAATTGTTAACAAAAGTTGATAATTGTGAGGATGTAATTAAGCAAGCTTTGGAAGGCATTTATTTAATTTGATAATTTACTTTTTGAATTAAAGTTTTAGCAAGATTAATAGGTTCTGGAATTACAAAATAAAATGAAGAGGGTTCAATCATTCCATGAATCCCATTTATTTTTATTTCATCAATAGTTTTATCACAACCATAATCCGTAACTTCCTTTAATTCACCTAATTTAGGATAAGATAAAGTAATGCGACAATCTTCCGATTTTGCAAAATTGTTAGTCCGTTTTCTCACATGAACTTCTAAACCATTTACATTTTGATCTGAATCATAGAAATTATTATGGGCAACATAGACCACCCCATAAGAAATTCCAAGTAGACCCACAATGATAGAGGTAGGTTTAATGAATCTATTTCCTAAACCTGAAATTAATGATGTAAGTGTTTTATGAATCATAAGACTCCGCTAAGGCAGGAGTTTTATAAAGTTTACTCTTAAAAAATACTTAATTGATAATCTTGTCATCACGTTCCTTCACTAACTCAGAAATAAATTGATCCACAGGAATGTCAAACTTCTGTTCACCATTCCTATCACGAACAGCTACAGTACCTTGTTCAACTTCCTTGTCACCAATAGTTACAATATAATTCACATTCTCCATCTGTGCATCACGAATCTTTCGTCCCATGGTTTCGCTTCGTTGATCTAATTCCACACGTAAACCATAGACATTCATTTTTGCAACGATTTCTTCAGCACATTGATTATTCCGACCTGTAATGGTTAAAATTTTAACTTGTACTGGTGATAACCATAACGGAAATTTTCCTGCAAAATGTTCAATTAATACTGATAAAAATCTTTCTAATGAACCAGAAATAGCGCGATGAATCATGACTGGACGTTCTTTCTTACTTTCAGCATTCATGTAAGATAAATCAAATCGTTCAGGCAGATTGAAATCTAATTGAATGGTTGCAAGTTGCCACTCACGTCCCATGGAATCTTTGAACATAAAATCTAATTTAGGACCGTAGAATGCTGCTTCTCCTTCAATCTTTTTATATGGTAATTTGTTTTCTTGCGCAGCTTCTTCTAATGATGTTTCTGCAGTTACCCATACATCTTCTGAACCAAGAAATTTTGATTTATCTTCTCCTCTCACGGATAAGGAAACCCAATAATCTTTATCCATGCTTAATGTTTTATAGAATGCCCCAATAATTTCAACAATGGTTGCTACTTCTTGTTTGATTTGATCAGGTCTGCAAAACACATGACCATCATCTTGTGTGATTGCTCTAACTCTACTAAGTCCTAATAATTGTCCTGATTTCTCATCTCTGTAAACTGTTGTTGGTTCAAAATAACGCACAGGCATATCTCTATAACTAAATGAAAAATTATCAAAAATTTGAATGTGATGTGGACAATTCATAGGTTTCAAAATAAAGTTTTCTGTTTTTCCTTTAACTCTAAATAATTCGTCACCAAATTTTTCCCAGTGACCAGATTTTTTATATAAATCTTCTTTCGCAATATGTGGGATCCAAACTTTTTGGTATCCCTTATCTTTATGTAAATCCCATAAAAATTTTGTAATTTCTTCACGAAGAATCATACCTTTTGGGGCAAGTAATGGAAGTCCTGCTCCGATTAATTTACTCACAACAAATAATCCTTGTTCTTTACCAATCTTTAAATGTGATCTGTTTTCTGCGTCTTCTCGTTTCTTCAGATATATATCTAAGCCAGAAGAAGATGTAAATCCAACAACAAATATACGTAAGAGTTGTGCATTAGAATCATTTCCTTTCCAATAACTACTGGACATATTCATAATTTTAAATGCAGAAATTTCATTTAAGGAATAAATAAATGGGTCCTTGTATAATGGTATAAATGTAAAATCATTAATTTGGTATGCATCTGCATTTGCGCCAAGGTCTGTTGCAATACTTTTTTGTAATTCTGTGTCAGCATGTTCTTTCCCAGTTTTAGCAATGACCAAATCCTGTCCAACAAGTTCTTGCATCTTTGCTTCAATTTTTTGAAAGTGACCTGGTTTAATTTTTAAATTTGCAAAATCAGCGTATGCTTGATCTAAATGAAATCCAATAGATCCTAATTCAGATTCTGGCCATAATTCCTTGACAGCTTTTGCCATTAATGCTGCTGTTGTATAGATTACTTTTTCTTCCTGTGATAATTCTTTTAATTCCAATTGGAATGCTTCATCTTTTGATTCACGTTTGATATTCAGCTCTTCCTCTGGGCCAAATTCTCTACTTAATTCTGAGAGTGGATGACCCTTACATGCAACATTAAAAGATTTATACCATCCAAATGGCGCACGCGTTACTTTGAAATCTTCAGATAAAAGTTCCTTTGCTTGCTTCATCACTGAAACAGCCATCTTAGGATCTCCTAAATTAGAACTCAAATGTGCGTAAGGATAAAGAACAATTGTATGTGCATTTACTTGCTGTGCAATTTTACGTGTTTCATGAACATATCTGTTTACAATAGCAGGAATATTAGATTCATCTGTTTTTTCAAATGCCGTAAAGATCACAAGACATTCTTCTACCCGTTCCTTGTCACCTGATTCAAATTCCTCTTCCGCACCTTTGAACGCCTTCTTTTTCGCTTCAAATTCAATAAAGTCTGCGTGTATTGCTAATATTTTCATAATGTAGTGAGAAGAAGCTTCACTTTAAAAAAGGTTTGGGTTTTTGGTAGGTCTTATGAACGAAATTTACTTATAAACCTATAGGAAACCTGTCCAGTGTGGGGTGTGGCAATCCACGAAAGTTTCTATACGCAAATATTTCTGGGATTAAGACCTCATTCCACTAGACAGCGAATTCATCAATCCCATAAAAACTTCGTATAGAAACAGTTATATCCAATCTCTAATTTTCCTTTGTGGGAACGACAAAGTAACCTGAACACTTAACGGGGCTTGGCTTCGCATAGACGATAAA
>JABMOA010000132.1 GCA_013204355.1 Candidatus Woesearchaeota archaeon
CCCTTTGATATGAGAACATTTCCCCCCAAAAGGATGGTCTACTGCATTCATTGAGATACCACATACGATTGGCCATAATTTATTTTTAGCTTTCATTTTGTGGAATTTTGTACCAGCCTTTAAGAAAGGTTTATCGGTTCTTCCTGACCCTGATAAGACGCCAATTGCTGCCCTACAGTTTGGAAGGAATAATTTTTCTTTTTTAGAGGGTAATACAATACGAATTCCTTTTTCAGATTTTGCGACAACTTTTGCTGACGTACCTGAAGTTCGTACTAATTTTCCACCATCTCCTGGACGTAATTCTACATTATGAACTAATGTCCCTTCAGGAATATCTCGCAGAGGTAAAACGTTTCCAGGTTTGATTTCATTATCTGGACCTACTGAAATCATGTCCCCTACTTTGATACCTTGTGGTGCAAAAGCAAGTCCTTTTTCGCCTGTTAAATATGAAACTTCCATTAATGGTGTTGAGTGACCTTGACAATGTATTAAATCAACAATGGTTCCGGCTGTATCATAACTAGGATATTTAACTGCACCCTTATACCTAAAGCTAGGCGCTTTGTAGGTGTGTGTTCCACGTCCTCGTCTTTGTTGAATTAGTCGCTTACCCATTGTATATTTAGATTAATCCTAAGTCAGCACTTACATCTGAAGCTAAACTTCCCCCAGTTAATTTTACATATGCTCGTTTTTGACCTTGGATTGCATTTTGAATGTTAACATTTGCAACATTTACTTTGAATAATTCTTCCACTGCACGTTTTACATCACGTTTGGTTGCACGTGGATGAACTACAAAAGTTAATTTGTTGTCAAATTCAATTTGCCTGATTGCTTTTTCTGTGGATAATGGAAATTTAATGATTTGATAAGGATCAAAAGCTGCCTTTTCTTGGGGTACAGGTGTTTGCGTTTGTTCGTCTGCCATTTTTATTGGAATAAGTTCTCCTTACCTATAATTTCTAATGCTTTTTCAGTGTATAATGTGATTCTTCCTGGTTGTGCGCCGGGTGCAAGTACTTCTGCATTTAATGCATTTACATAAACGACGTCAACACCTGGAAGATTTTTAGCAGCTTTTTCTAAGTCACATTTACCTGAAACTACTACTAAAGGCCCTTTTTTCCGACGGTATTTACGTCCTCGTAATTTACCAACACCTGCTCTTACTTTTTTAACAGATGATCTTTCTAATTCTGCTTTTAAACCTAATTTTTCTAATGCTGATTCAACTTCTTTTGTTTTAGTTAAGGTTTCAAAATCGGATGAAAGTACAAAAGGATATGTTTCGGGAAGTTGATGTCCTCTTGCTGCAACAATTACTTTATCAATAGATGCAGCCATTGCAGACCTGATTGCTTTTTGATTTTCTTTTTTGTTAATTTTTTGTTCAAATATTTTCTCAGCTTTAGGTGCATGGGATCTTCGTCCACCACGTGTTTGAGGAGATGTAGCACCTACCCAAAACATTCGTGTCCCTTTACGGCTAAGAATTTTTCTGTTAACACGGCTAATCCCAAATCCATAACATCCACGATAATTTCGTCTTCGTTTACTGACGGTTGAACTATGTCTTTGTCCTGCTTCTGGATTTGTTCCATATGCTTGTCGTGCTGCACTTTGCAGAGCAAGAACTGCACGTTTGATTAAATCTGGACGGTAAGATTCTGAAAACTGTGAAGGAAAATCTACTTCTCCTTTGTTTTGATTATCTTTATTTAGGATTGCTACTTTCATGTTATATAGAAATAAACGCAACCTCAGGTGCATCTTTTGTAATTTTATAATTTGATCTGATGGCTTTTGTTAATACTAAAGCTCGTTTCTTAGATCCAGCGACTGAACCTTTTACAAGTACGAAAGTATTTTTTACAATACCATATTTTTGAAGCCCCCCAATCCGAGTAACTTCTTTTCCATCTTCACCAATTTTGATAATGTGTTTATTATATTCAGTTCGTAAATGGTAACCCATTTTACCTGGTTGTGCTACACGATAATCAACTCTTTTAGGCGTCCATGCACCAAGGTTTCCAATACCTCGTTTGTTCTTTTCACCTTTGTGTTGTTTAATAGGAACACCATATCTTTTTACAGTTCCTTGGAAACCTTTTCCTTTGGTAACACCGTGAACATCAACTTGATTTCCTGCGGCAAATACGTCTGCAACACTAATATCTTTTCCTAAATGTTCTTTTGCGTAGGCTACTTGTTCTTCTTTACTTCCACCTAAAGCCATTTCTAATAATTTTGGTCTTTTTGTACCAATACCGGTTTTAGAAGGATTTGAATGAACCATAATTCGTATATTGTCAAAATCTTGGATATCGTCAATTTTTTTTCCTGGTTTTTTAGGAAGAGTTAATGTTCGTGATACACTTTTATCAAATTTCTCTGCAAGAATAGATGACACTTTTTTTGATTTATTATAGAAAGCAACACCAACAACAGTCATCGGAGGACATTCCACAATTGAAACTGGCATGGAAATTTTATCGCCTTTGCTTAATGATTTTGGGCGATTATCTGTAACCATAAGATGGGTCATTCCCGCTTTATAACCAATGAACCCCAAAGGTTTTGCTTGATTTTCTGGTGCCCATGACCTTACACGAACAAGACTATGTCTAGACCGTTTTCGTGGCCAAAATTGCATGCTTCCTCGTCGTGGGTTATGTGGTTTAGGCATATAATCTGTACCAGATTATCATTCAGGTGGTGGGATATGCGCCTTATGGCTTAATCCCACTAATGATAACTGATTTCCTCCATTGAAGATTATGGTCTCTATTTAGCTTTGTTTATGCGTTATAATCAACCTATTGCGGGTCACATCAAAGAAATTAACTGTGATGTTCACCTTTTCAGGTCACTTAACCTCAATTATTTACTTATTTACATAAGCAGTGTAATTGACGCATTGTTTGTGTAATACCCATGATGAACGCAGTTTGTTTATAAAGATTTCGGTCATTTATCTTGTAACCAAACCAACTCCAAAAATCTGTTTTTATTGCAAAGTAACAAAAAGATTTAAAAAAGAATTCGTTTTTAAGAATGCTATGAAAAAAGCAATTATATCTGGAGTAATAGGATTATCTAGTTTACTAGGCTGTGGGGATGTAGGTATTCTCCAGAGATGTATCCCGGAAAATTATAAACATCGTTCTGATTATGTTTCCGAAGATAAGTTAAAAGAAAATACTTTTAAATTTGGAATCACGAGAGATTCAATATTAGAAAAAATTAAAACTATTTATCAAAACGGAAAATCAACAAACTGGGAAATAGAAATTCAAAGAGAATATAGTACCTCTACGAGTTTACTTCCTTCACCTGAGCTATATCCCAATTCTATAGCACCAGTGATCACTGATACAGAAATTGCGCAGTGCCAATCCAGATCTGATGAGGCAATTTGTCAAATGGGAACATATGTTACAAAAGAAAACAAAGATGGAAAAAAATACATCCAAGCTGGAAACTTCCAAACTGTTGGCTTGACCAAAGAAAGTTTAAATGGAACATATGGTTGGGTTAATACACCAGATATTCATTCAAAAATTAGATTACCTGACTCTATGAATTCAACATGTACCGCCTACATCCAGTCAGATAAAGAAGACAACTACAGAATTAGTTGTGATATGGACACTTGCTTTGATGAATGGGATAAAACTCAAAAAGCATTGGATGAACTATTAATCAAATAAGTTCTTGGACTTTTTCCAAAACTGATTTGGCATGATCCTTGGCTTTAACATTTTCCCAGATAAAGGTAATTTTTCCTTCAGGGTTGATAAGATATGTGTTTCTGTTCATACCCATATATTCGCGACCCATGAATTTCTTTTGTCCCCACGCACCATATGCTTGTGCTAATGTTTTTTCTTCGTCTGAAAGAAGGGTGATTTTAAGATTTTGTTTTTCTATGAAACTGCAATGCGATTTTTGCGAGTCTTTACTTGCACCAAGGAGTTCTGTGTTTAATTTTTTGAATTCTTGTTTTAAAGAGGTAAAGTCAATTGCTTCAATTGTACATCCTGGTGTATCATCTTTAGGGTAGAAATATAACACCACCCATTTTCCCTTGAAATCTTGTAAAGAAATTATTTTTCCATTTTGATTGGGAATTGAGAATCCTGGTGCTTTGTCGTTTATCTTAACCATAGACCCAAGAAACCACAATGGCTTTTTATATTTTGGGGTGAAAGATTTATAAAAAATAACTGAAAAAAGAAAGTATCATGAATTTTAGAGAAAAATACCAGATTTTGCAAGAAATTGGACGCGGTACATACTCAGTTGTATATTTAGTAAATAATAAATTGACCGATACAATTGCCGTTGCAAAACGTGCACGAGAACCAGAATATTCACAAAATTTAAGAGGAGAAGCAGAAATATTAAAACAATTAGAAATTTCTCAAGGAGTTGTAGAATTCATAGAAACAATCCCAGATGAAAGGTGTAATTTCCCAAAAGGAAACCGTGCAATTATTCTGAAATATGCTGGCCAACAATGTTTAGCAAGATTTCTTAAAAAGCATAATGATAAAGTAGACAGTGATATAAACCCAAGATTTAATCAAAGAGAATTATCTTTTTATGCAGCCCAATTAATTGCAGGAATTAGTCATTTACATGCTCACGGATATATCCATGGAGATTTAAAACCAGGAAACATAATTAGAGGAGATCACGTCCTTAGAAAAGGAGATCACATCCGTATAATAGATTTTAGTGGATGCAGGCATTTCTTTGAAGTCAGAAATTGCTATGGAACACCAGGATACCAAGCTCCTGAACAAAAACATGGAGTGACGGAGTTCAACACAGACTATTATGGGATAGGAATTACATTAAATGCATTGGCCCAAGGAAGGGTACGTTCAATAGAATGTGGGGATGTGAAAATTACAACCAGAAATGACATCACTGACAAATTTAAAGAAGGTCTGTACTTAACAATGCATGATAATTCTGATTTGCGCCAAAAGGGATTACATTTACTTTTGTAGATTATCCCTCTTGAACTTTTCTAACCATACTTTCTAACTCCGATTCTTCTTCCTTTAGAATACAATCGTGACCAGAACCAAGAAACTTAAGATTCAACCAATTCTTTTTGCCACAATTATCACAATCTAATGTTTTATAATGCTTGTCACCATTACACCACGCAGAGCTCCATTTTTCTTTCTCGATGTCGTTGGTGCAATAATCACATTTGCCTTCAACAAGATGTTTTGGAAGTTTTTGCATTAGAAGCGAATACTTAAGGAAGGATTTATAAAAATACCGATTTTTAAGGTTATTTATGTATCTCTACACTAATATCATTGGATCATTTGTACTTAACAAGGAACTTGAAATTGTGGAATCTTTAGAATTTGAAGACATTGAGGATTACCTTCATAAGTATCAATTTGAAAATAAGTTACAACAGAAACATAAGAATCTACAACCCTTACCTGATTATAAGGAACGAGAGATGTTGGTTTTGTTCAAAGATGATATATATATGGAAAAATTCTATAAACAGAATTTAGAATTAGCAAAACATAAATTGAAACTTTCTGTGACAGAGGACCAATTAATTATCCAAACGATTGCAAATGTACAGGAGTTAGATCGTGTGATAAACCTATTATCTAAAAGGTTGAGAGAGTGGTATTCTTTATACTATCCAGAACTTGCAGAAAATATGACTCACCATGAGAAATTTGCGGAAATGGTGGCAACAAAAACGAGAAAAGAATTATTGCAAGGAAAAACTATGGGTGCAGATTTAGAGGAAGTACATGTAAAACAAATGACATTACTTGCAAAACAAATACTTGGAACTTTTGAATTGCAGAAACAACATAAAGAATACTTGAAGAATGTAATGGAAAAATATTGTCCCAATGTTTTAGAACTTGCAGGAACTACCATTGGTGCGAAATTATTGGAATTAAGTAAGAGCTTAAAACGACTTGCAATGTTACCTGCATCTACAGTTCAGTTACTTGGTGCGGAGAAAGCATTATTCAGACATTTGAAAACGGGCAGTAGAAGTCCAAAATATGGTGCAATTTTTCATCACCCAATTGTGCAAAATGCACCAAGAAGTGATAGAGGAAAAGCTGCTCGATTATTAGCAGATAAATTAGCCATATGTGCAAAATTAGATTTCTTTAAAGGAGAATTTTTAGCTCCTGAATACAAAAAGTTATTGGAGGATAAGTTCAATGTCAAGAAGGATTAGAGAACATAAACTTTTTGAAATTTATCAGGAAGCACGTGGTAAAAGAATTTTTACAAAAAATATTTTTCCAGGTAGAACGCATTTCATGGAACGTACAATGCGAGATGCAGGAGATGAATATAGAGAGTTTGACCCTACCCGAAGTAAGTTAGCTGCAATGATTATGAAAGGCAGTACAAATATTGGTATCCGAAAAAATGATAAAATATTATATTTGGGCGCATCACATGGATTTACATGTTCTTTTGTTTCAGACATGGTAGGAGAAAAAGGAATTGTTTTTGGAGTTGATCCTGCACCAAGAGTTATTAGAGATTTAATTTTTCTTGCAGAAAAACGACGTAATATAATTCCTATGTTAGAAAATGCAAATCATCCAGAAGAATATAAAGATAAAATTTGTGAAGTAGATGTTGTATTCCAAGATGTTGCACAGAAAAATCAGGAAGAAATTTTCATTAAAAATTGTAAGGCATTTTTGAAAGATGGTGGATATGGATTATTGTCAATTAAAGCAAGAAGTATTGATGTTAAAAGGAAACCTAAACAACTTTTTAATGAGATTAGGCAGCAGTTAGAGAAAGAGTTTACTGTGATTGATTTCAGGTCATTAGAACCTCATGAGAAAGATCATTGTATGATTATTATAAAAAAGAGGTAAAACTAAAATGAGTAGTTTATTGCATGAAGCAGGTTACTTGTATAAATATTCTAAAGAATTGTTAAGATTAAATAGGAAATTGAAGAAATATGGAAAGTTAGCAGAAAAGCATAAACGAAAACATGGTGTGGCTAAAGAAAAAGATAAACCTAAACATTTAGCTAAACATTCTAAAACAATGGAAGATGTCCACGAATTAATGAAACGACACAATCGTTATTTCGGAAAGTTAAGATATCATTATTTAAGATTTGCACATCATTTCAGAAAAGAACATAAAATATAATTTTTTACTCATTAATTTTTATAGCTTGTACTGGGCAAATTTCTACAGCTTCTTTTGCTTTATCTTTCTCTTGATCAGTTAATTCTGAAGGTTTCTTCTCCTGAGCTTTCCCATCATCATTCATTTCAAACAATTCTGGAGCTACTGCTGTACA
>JABMOA010000133.1 GCA_013204355.1 Candidatus Woesearchaeota archaeon
TGCATGGGGTATGGGAAGTAGTAGGATTGCAGCAATTTTATCCAACAGAAATAAATTAAAAGATTTAGTGGGACCAGAAGTTCCATTTGATTGGATTAAAAAACATCAGAGGATTAAGATATAATGGTGATTGTAGATACAACATTTAGCAGAATGCAAAAGCTTGTAAAAAAGGAATTAACACTTGAAGAATTAGAACAAGTACTCGCTGATATGGGGATGGAGTTAGATGATGTTGAGCAAGATATTATTAAAATTGAAATTACAGCTGAACGTATAGATTTAATTTCAGCGGAAGGATTAGCGCGTGCCATTAATAGTTATCTTGGGTTAATTCAAGGATATGAAGATGTCTCTGTAGAGAAAAGTGATTATGAACACGTTGTAGAAGAATCAGTAAAAAAAGTGAGAGGATTCACACGATCATTTGTTGTGAAAGGTTTGTCATTAACTGAAGATTCTGTAAAAACGTTAATGCAAGTGCAAGAAAAGATTCATGAAACCTATGGAAGGAAACGAAAGAAGGTTGCGATTGGGGTGTATGATTTAAATTTGTTAAAATTTCCTATTACCTATAAAGCTGAGAAACCTGAAGATATTTTATTTGTACCTTTAGATATGGGTCAAGAAATGAATGGAATTCAAATTTTAAAAGAACATCCTAAAGGACAAATGTATGCATATTTACTTGAAGGAGAAACATTATTCCCTGTCCATAGAGATGCAGATAACAAAGTTCTTTCAATGCCTCCAATCATTAATTCTAATTCGTTAGGAAAAGTTTCAGCCGATACAAAAGATTTGTTTGTAGAAAGTACTGGACCAAGTGCTGAAGCATTAGATCATATTATGGATATTTTTGCAACGATGTTTGCAGATTGGAATGGAACAATTTTCTCAGTTACTATTAAAGATGAAAATGAAGAAGTGGTATGTCCTAGTTTTAAAAAACAAGAATGGACCATTACAGCAGAAGTTGTAAAGAATTTAATTGGGATTAATGTAACAACTAAAGAGATTGCAACATTATTACCAAAAATGCAATATACTGTTGTTAGAACTGAAAAAGATGAGATTAAGGTATTAGTTCCAAGTGTGAGAACTGACATCTGGCATCCTGTTGATATTGCAGATGATGTTGCACGTGCATATGGATATAATAATATTATTCCACATGTGCCAAATCTTTCCACAGTTGGTGCCATGCTCCCTATGAATATTTTAAAAGAAGATCTTGCATATTTTCTAGTAGGATTTGGATTAATTGAATTAAATTCATGGGCATTAACAAATCATATAGATCAATATGAAAAAATGAATCTTTCTGAAGAACCACATGTGAAACTTGGAAAAGATACGCAAGATTCAAACTTATCTCAAGTACGATCCTGGATGATTCCTGAAGCTATCAAAACTTTAGTTGCAAATAGAAGTAGCGAATATCCTCAAAAAGTTTTTGAACTTGGCATTTGCGTATTGCCTGATGATACCAAAGATGTTAATGCACGAAATGTAGACAAATTAGTATGTTTATTATGCGAAGAAAAAACAGATTTCACACAAATCAAACAAATTCTAGACGCTGTATGCAAATTTATAGGTGTTGAATATGTTGTTAAAGAATCAAAACATAATTCATTCATTGAAGGAAGAATGGGTGATATTATAGTTAATGAGAAAAAAATTGGGATCATTGGAGAAATCAACCCGCAAGTGTTGGATAACTGGGATTTAAAAATGCCAGTCACTGCATTAGAGATAGATTTATCAATAATCAGTGAGTTATAATGATTATGGGATTTTGGAAGACGTGGAAAAAAGTTATGTTTGAACCAATGGAGTTCTTTGAGAAGATGCCTAAAAAGGTATCAATCAGTGATGCATCTAAGTATTATTTGAAAATTAAAGCAATATTTCTTGCAATTCAGTCAGTATTTCTATTAATTTTTGTAGGTATATTTTCATCTATTTTTGGTATCTTTGGTATTGAAGGAATAGCATTGGGCGGTGCATTCTTTGGAATTTATGCATTGGTTGTTATAATTGGTTTCCCACTAAGGTTATTATTATCGTGGGGTTTTATGTTTTGGGGAGCAGGATTATTACACCTCCTTGCAATGATGTTTGGAAGTAAAGAAAAATATAAAGAATCGGTAAAAATTATAAGTTATGCATCGACACCAAATTTATTAGCATTTATTCCTGTCATTAGTTTTATCGTTAAAATTTATTCAATCATATTACAAGTAA
>JABMOA010000013.1 GCA_013204355.1 Candidatus Woesearchaeota archaeon
ATATATATATATATATATACACTAATAAAAGAGAGATAATTAAAAAATGATAGATTTAATTTATTTTGATAAAATTGTAAAGAAAGGAGATATCAAGGATTTATCTAAATTAAAAGGTAAAAATGTATGGATTGATGTTACTAATATTACAACAGAAGAATCCGCCTTACTTGAAAAAAAGTTTAATTTACATCATTTGACAACTGAAGATTTAATGAATCAAAATACCAGAATCAAAGTTGAGGAATTTCCAAATTATCTATTCTGCGTGTTTTATGGAGTCAAAAAAGAAAAAGAAATAGAATTACAAGAATTAGATTTCATTTTAGGTAAAAATTTAATCATAACTAATCATAAAAAAGAGATTAAGACATTTACAGAATTAAAAAATAATTCTGAAAAGTTAAAATTGTTGTTTGAAAATGGTGTAGATTTTATTTTCCATCATTTGCTAGATCATGAAATTGATAATTTTTTCCCTGTCTTAGAAGATATTGATGATATGATTGAGGATATAGAGGAAGAAATTACAAAAAGAGCTAAAGCAGAATTATTACAAAAGATTCTTGGTATTAAAAGGAAAATTGTTGTTATTAAAAAATCAGCTCTCCCACAACGTGAAAAAGTTTCTTTTTTAGCTAAAAACGAGTATAAATTTATTTCTAAAAATGCAATACCTTATTTTAGAGATATCTATGATCACGCAATTAGAGTATCTGATTCTATTGATAATTATCGTGAAGCCATAAGTGGATCTTTTGATGCCTATATGTCAGCCGTTTCAAATAATATGAATGAAGTAATGAAAACATTAAGTATTATTGCAACGATTGCACTTCCTTTAGGAGTTATTTCTGGGATTTATGGGACAAACTTTGCAGTTTTACCAGGCCAAAATTTAAGTTATGGGTTCTGGTTAATGTTAGCTGGTATGTTTTCTATTATTGGGATAATGTTAATTTTCTTTAAGAAAAGAGGTTGGTTTTGAGAGAAGGTATTTTTTTAGTTTTAACGTGTGTTTTTTAAATTCTAAATTTACCACCAATCAACTTTCGTTTCTTGTGATAATTGATACCAAAAAGAATTCCTAATTTATCTTTCCTTCGTTCTAATCCGAAAAGAACGACACAACCCATTAAAGAGATAACGCCTACTAAAATAAATGTAAATGTAAACCCTACATATTGTGATAATGCAGCTCCAATTGCAGCTGTTGCAGCAGTTCCTAATCCTGTGAATGTGGAATATAAACTCCACTCAAAACTTTCTTTCTTTTTATCTAGATGTGTACTCCATAAGCCAAGCCATGTTGGATATGCTAAACCGCTTCCTATTCCGTAAATAACTTGTGCTAAAAAAATAACATAAATATGTTTTGCAAAGATGTAGATAAAGGGAACGATTGAAATTAAGAAACTGCCAAAGATTAACCATCGTACTCTTGTGGTATAATTATGTGCATCTACATATTTTGAGAAAGGAAGTTGAACGAAAGATTTTGTGAGTAAAAAGATTGTACTTGCTAACCCCGCCATTAAAATAGTTCCACCAACTAAATCATCTTTGAAAAAGATTGCAAGGATTGGTGTGATTAATCCGAAACTTGTAAGGACTAAGATGTCTGAGATCATGAGAAACTTAATGACGCGGTTCATGATGTTATGATTTCTTGGGAGTATATTAAGGTTTTGTTGTGTTAATTCATGTCATAAGGTTTGTTATTTACATAAACATGCGTTTTTGCTTCTTGGTAACATCGTTCATCAAGCGGGTATCTTTGATCAACCACTAATTCTCCTGGTTTTTCAAAACAAAAATAGCAACAAGTTTCTTCATTATCAATGGGTGTGACCTCAACGGTTTTCGTTCTAATACGTTCTCGTAAACTTGATACAATAGAATTGTAATCATTCATATCTTCAGATTCCATTTATTGATGTGAGGGGAGGAACTTTTTAAATGTTTTTTAGATTTTTTGAAAATTTCGTATAACTGTTTCTAGGCGAAGTGGGGGAAGGTTTTGTCTTGTGGGTGTCTAGTGGAGACAAGGCCTGATGTCATTGATTTAAGAGCATAGA